>JBMFPD010000011.1:0-21605 GCA_049969295.1 Anaerolineae bacterium
CCCCTTCTGGGCGGAGACCGCTCTGGCGGCTCTGATCGGCCTGATCCGGGGGGTGATCGGGGCCCTCGTCACCGCGCTGCTCCTGGCGGGCCTGGCCATCCTGGCCATGCTCTTCCTGCCCCGCCACACCCGACAGGTCTCCACCTGTGCGGAGACGGCCTGGCCCGCCAGCCTGGGTGTGGGCATCCTGGCCACCCTCGCGGCCGTGGCGGTGGCGGTCGTGCTCATCCTCACCCTGTGCCTGGCCCCCATCGGCCTCCTGCTCCTCGTGGCGACAGCGGCGGCCTGGCTGTGGGGCCTCATCGCCATCGGCCTCCTCATCGGAGAGCGGCTCTTCCAGGCGGCCAACGTGGCCGATGTCTCTCCCCTCTGGGAGGCTGCTGCGGGAGTTGCCCTCCTCATCCTGGCGACCAACGTCCCCTGCATCGGCTGGGCACTGGGCCTCGCTGCGGGGCTCATCGGCCTCGGGGCCGTGGTCCTCACCCGGTTTGGCACCCGCCCTTACCAGCCCAGCGCAGGGCCTGCGGAGCCCCCGCCCCCACCGCCGCCTCTGCCCGAGGAGCCCCAGGAGCCACCTCCTGCCATCCTTCCCGAAGCATAGGTCCCGGGGGCCCACAGAAACGTGGGCCCCTTTGCTTCCTCCGCGCCGGGCGCGCCTTACCGCTCCCCGCGCCGCAGGATTTCCTGGGCCACCTTCTCCGGGACGGGGGCGTAGCGGTGGAACTCCGTGCTGAAGGTGCCGCGGCCCTGGGTCAGGGAGCGGAGAGTTGTGGCGTAGCCGAACATGGAGGCCAGGGTGACCTGGGCCTGCACTCCCTGAAGGGTCTCGTTGCGCGGTTCCAGGCCGCTGACCTGGCCGCCCCGCGCCATCAGGTCCGAGAGGACGTCGCCCAGGAATTCGCCCGGGACCTGCACGTCCACCCGCATCACGGGCTCCAGGAGGATGGGCGCGCCGCGGCGCACCCCTTCCTTGACGGCGAGGCCCGCCGCGGTGTGGAAGGCCTGGTCGGACGAGTCCACCTCGTGGGCTTTGCCGTCCACCAGGGTCACCTTGACGTCCACAACGGGGTTACCAGAGAGGACGCCCCGCTCCAGCGCGTCCCGCACGCCAGCCTCAATGGCCGGCACGAACTGGCGTGGGACGTTTTGCCCCCGCAGCGCCTCTTCAAAGACCACCCCCGAGCCCTCTGGCAGGGGTTCCAACTCCAGGACCACGTGGGCGAACTGGCCCCGGCCGCCGGTCTGTTTGGCCAGGCGGCCCTCCGCCCGCGCTGGCCGGGTGATGGTCTCGCAGTAGGCCACCCGTGGCGGGCTGACCAGGGCCGTCACCCCGAACTCCCGCCGCAGCCTGTCCACGGCGACATCCAGGTGCAGTTCCCCCATGCCCGCCAGGAGGGTTTCCCCCGTGCGGGGGTCTTGCCGCAGGTGCAGGGTCGGGTCCTCCTCGGCCAGTTTCTGGAGGGCTTCCATCAGGCGGTCCTGGTCGGCGCGGGACCGCGGCTGCACGGAGAGGGAAAGGACCGGCTGCGGGAACTGGATGTGTTCCAGGGCCACGGGGCGTTCCCGCCCACAGAGGGTGTGCCCGGTGCTCACCTCGCGGGCCCCCAGCACGGCCCCGATGTCCCCCGCGGAGAGGACCTCCACCTCTTCGCGGCGGTCGGCGTACATGCGCACCAGGCGCCCCGCCCGCTCCTCCTTGCCAGTGGAGGCGTTGAGGACCACGTCGCCCCGTCTGAGCACCCCGGCATAGACCCGCACGTAGACCAGCCGGCCGATGTAGGGGTCGGTGTTCACCTTGAAGGCCAGGGCCGCCAGGGGCGCGCCCGGGTCCACGGGGCAGGTAACCTCCTCGCCGGTGACCAGGTGGTGTCCCCGCACCGCTGCCACTTCGTGGGGGGCAGGAAGGTAGTCCACCACTGCGTCCAGGAGGAACTGGATGCCCTTGTTGCGCAGGGCAGAGCCGCACAGGACCGGCACCAGGCGCTGCGCCAGGGTGGCCCTGCGAAGGGCTGCCCGCAGGAACTCGGGTGGGAGGTCCCCGCCCTCCAGGTAGCGCTCGGCCACCTCGTCGTCCACGTCGGCCAGCCGCTCCACCATCTCTTCTCGGCGCCGGGCCACCTCATCCGCCATCTCCGGCGGGATGGGGCCGGCCACCCACTGCCCCTCGCCGTTCTCCTCGTAGAAGTAGGCGCGCTCCGTCACCAGGTCCACCACGCCCCGGAAGTCCTTCTCCGCACCGATGGGCACCTGCACAGCGACAGGGACCGGCCGGAGCCTCTCTTCAATCATGCGCACCACGTGCCAGAAGTCCGCCCCGGTGCGGTCCATCTTGTTCACGAAGCAGATGCGGGGCACGCTGTAGCGGTCGGCCTGGTGCCAGACCGTCTCCGATTGAGGTTCCACCCCGGCCACTCCGTCAAAGACCACCACGCCGCCATCCAGGACCCGCAGGCTGCGCTGCACCTCGGCGGTGAAGTCAATGTGGCCGGGCGTGTCTATGATGGTGACCTGGTGCCCGCGCCAGGCACAACTGACCGCCGCCGACTGGATGGTGATGCCCCGTTCCCGCTCCTGGGGCATGAAGTCGGTGACGGTGGTCCCTTCGTCCACGTTGCCCATGCGGCGGATGCGGCCGGTATGGTACAAGATCCGCTCCGTGACGGTCGTCTTGCCGGCGTCAATATGGGCGATGATGCCGATGTTCCTCATGGTCTCCAAACTGGGCACGTCCTTCACCTCTCACTGCACCTCCTGGGCCTGGCCCGCCCGCAAAGGGCGCAAGGAAAGGCGGTCCACCGGAGGCCCACAGCCGCTCCGATGCGACCGCCCTGTGGTCAGGCCCGTGCTGTCCCAAGACAGCACAGGAGCGGCCTCTGGAGGCCGCTCCCGAGCACAGCCTTCAACAGCCCAGGAAGTATGGCACAACCCGGGTGATCTGTCAAATGGACCCCTGCTTCATGGTCCTCTCTGCCCCTCCTTGTGGGCGCGCGGAAAGGGAAGCCGCGCCCCCTCTCGGAGGGTGGGGAGAAGAAGGGACTCAGATGAACAGGGTGATCTTGGACTCCCGGGCCTCGGCGATGTACTGCCCCACGCCGCCGCAGGAATCCACCCACTCCTCCACCAGGTCCTGGAGCGATACGCCCATGATCTCCATGGTCATGTCGCAGGCGATGATGCGGCCCCCCAACTCCTTGAAGTCCCGCATCAATTTCTCCAGGGAAGCGACGTTGGCCCGCTTCATGCGGCGCTGGATCATCCACTTGCCCAGGCCCAGGAAGTGCATCTTGGAAAGGGGGCCTTTCTCCAGGCCGCCTTTCTTGAGCCGCTCCAGACCCCAGAAGGTGAAGAAGAGCGTCACTTCCATCCCCATGGCCAGCGCGCCGTTCCCCAGGATGAGCGCGCTGTAGACCTTGTCCATGTCGCCGCTGTGGACAATGATGGTCATCTTGTCGGGCTTCTGGCTCGCCTTCTCGTCCATGGCCTCCCTCCCCAGAAAGAGAAAACCCAGAGGACACAGAGGAGTTCAACGTCTCAAGCGTCTCTGTAACCCTCGCGCCTCTTATGGCCCATCTGGCCTTGCCTCTACCGACGGATGCGGATCACCCAGACGCCGCCCTCCTCCTCTTCCACGCTGAGGAGTTCCAGGCCCAGGGCCTCCACGGCCATGGGGATCTCCTTCTTGGAGGCCTCGTGGGTGCCACGGACCACCACCACGTCGCCTGGAGCGGCCTTGCGCAGGGCTTTGCGCGTCTCCACCAGGGGGACAGGGCAGGTTTCGCCCACACAGTCCACGTGAATCTCAGCCATCGCCTTCCCTCCTACCACCTTACCCCACAAAGCGGACGACCACCTGCCGCACGTCCCACAGGGGCTCTACCTTCTCCACGATCTCCTCGCGGATGTTGTTGGCGAACTGGTGGTCCTCCGGCAGGTCCACCTCCACCGTCACCACGCCGTCCTCTATGCGGATGTCGCGCACCAGTTTCGTGCGCACCAGGTCCAGGCCCACCATGGGGTTCATCACCCGCTTGAGGCGTTTGCGCACCACCTCCTCGGTGGTGGGCACCCGCTCCTTGACCAAGCCGTGGCGCTCCTTGTAGTTCTCAATGGCCGCCCGCAGCCCGTCCACCGCCAGGACGGAGCAGTGGGTCTTGAGAGGAGGGAGCCCCCCGAGGGCCTCCGAGGCGTCCCGCCAGGTGATCTTCTCCGCCTCTTCTATCGTCTTCCCCTTGGCCAGTTCGGTGATGATGGAGCCAGTGGCGATGTTGGACGCGCACCCGTACGACTCAAACTTGATGTCCTCAATGCGGTGCGTCTTCTCGTCAATCTTCAGGTAGACGGCGACCATGTCGCCGCAGGCCGGGCTCCCTTCTACCGCCTTGGCATCGGCATCTTCAATCCGCCCCACGTTGCGCGGGTTGCGGAAATGTTCCATCACTTTCTCGCTATAGGGTAGTGGCATCTCTTCACCTCCTGTGCAGTCGCAACCTCTGGCTGACCGCTGACCGCTAACTGCTGACCGCTGATCGCTAACCGCTATCCATCCTTGCCCAGAGGGCTGATCTTCCTCAGGTTCTCCACCACATCGGCCACCTCGCGGATGACCACGTCCACCTCATCCTCCGTGTTGAAGCGACCGAAGGTGAAGCGGACCGAACCGTGCGCCTGCTCGTGGTTGCCACCGATGCCCAGGATGACGTGGCTTGCTTCCAAGGAGCGGCTGAAGCAGGCCGACCCCGTGCTCACGGCGATGCCTCGCATGTCCAGGTGCAGCAGGATGGACTCCCCCTCCACGAAGCGGAAGGAGATGTTGGCGTTCTGGGGCAGGCGCAGCGTCGGATGGCCGTTGAGGCGGCTGTGGGGGACCTGGAGAAGCCCCTCTATCAGCCGGTCCCGCATGGCTCGCAGGCGTTCGGTCTCCTCCGGCGTCACCAGGCGCACCGCTTCGGCAAAGCCCACCGCCCCGGGGATGTTCTCCAGGCCGGCCCGCAGGTTGAATTCCTGGAAGCCGCCGTCCATCTGGCGCACCAAGGGCGTCCCCTTGCGCACGTAGAGCGCGCCGATCCCCTTCGGCCCGTGCAGGGTATGCGCGGAGAGGGTCACCAGGTCCACGGGCACCTCCCGCACGTCCAGGGGAACGCGTAGGAAACTGTGGGTAGCGTCGGTGTGGAAGAGGACCCCCCGCTCCTTCGCCACCTGGACCAGGGCCGGCAGGTCCTGCAGGGTGCCGATCTCCTGGTTGGCCGCCTGGACCGAGACGAGGATGGTGTCTGGCCGGAGGGCGTCGGCCAGGCGGTCGGGGTCCAGCCGGCCGTCGGGGCCCACCTCCAGGTAGGTTACCTGGAAGCCCTGCTTCTCCAAGGCCCTGGCGCTGTAGAGGACAGGGAAGTCCTCAATGCGCGTGGTGACGATGTGCCGCCCTTTCTTCTCCCCCAGGGCAGCGGCCACGCCCTTGAGGGCCAGGTTGCTGGACTCGGTGTCGCCGGAGGTGAAGATCACCTCCTCGGCGGCCGCGCCCAGGGCGTCGGCGATGGTCTTCCGGGCGGCCTCCAGCGCGTCCCGCGCCTCAATGCCCAGGGAATACCCGAACTCCGAGGTGGCCACGGCGTAGGTCTCGAAGAAGAACGGTTTCATCGCCTCCAGGACCCGTTCGTCCAGGCGGGTGGCGGCGGCATTGTCCAGGTAGATAAGCCTGTTTTGCATGGTCCCCTTTCCTCCTTTGGGCAGGCCCCGTCCTCACGTCCTGAACGGTTTCCTTTGCCCATACTTCAAGTATACCACAGAACAACTGACAAGTCAAGATATGTGTATAGGAATTATGTAAGAGATTTCTGTGCGGCAGCCCCTTGACAACAGGGCAGGGACGTCGTATCATGGCGGCAGGCGGCGCGCGGGCTTTCCGCCGCTGCCGCGGATCAGGAGGATGACACCATGGATACTGTCGCGAAAGAGCGCACCCGCGCGGCGTGGAGAAACCTGCCGCGCAACGTCTGGGTGGTGAGCGCCACCAGTTTCCTCACCGACATCTCCAGCGAGATGGTCCTCAACCTCCTGCCCCTCTTCCTGGCCAACGTGCTGGGCGCCAAGACGAGCGTCATCGGCCTCATTGAGGGGATCGCGGAGACCACGGCCAGCCTGCTCAAGATCTTCTCCGGCTGGCTTTCGGACCTCCTGGGGCAGCGCAAGTGGCTCACAGTGGCCGGGTACGGCCTCTCCGCCGTGGCCAAGCCGTTCCTGTATTTCGCCACCACCTGGCCCGGGGTGCTCCTGGTGCGCTTCGCGGACCGGGTGGGCAAGGGCATCCGCACCGCCCCCCGGGACGCCCTCATCGCCGATTCGGTGAGGGAGGACCAGAGGGGGATCGGTTTCGGCGTCCACCGCGCCGGAGACACGGCCGGGGCCTTCCTGGGCATCCTCATCGCCCTCCTCGTGGTCTGGATGGCCCAGACCGGCAGCGCACGCCTGGAACGTGCGGCCTTCCAGAAGGTGGTGCTGGTGAGCATCGTGCCCGCAGTCCTGGCGGTGCTGGTGCTGGCCCTGGGCGCCCAGGAGGTGCGGGCCGCCCGTCCTGCCAGGGCCCAGCGCCCTGTCCTCTCCCTCGCCGGGCTGGACCGGCGGTTCCGGGCTTTCCTGGCCATCGTTGTCCTCTTCACCCTAGGCAACTCCTCGGACGCCTTCCTCATCCTGCGGGCCCAGGAGCGCGGCCTTTCGGTGCTCCAGGTGCTGGGCATGCTCCTGACTTTCAACGCCGTCTACACCCTTGTCTCGGGTCCGGCGGGGGCCCTTTCGGACCGTGTGGGGCGGCGCCGGCTCATCGTGGGTGGGTGGCTGGTGTACGGGCTCATCTACCTGGGATTCGCCCTGGCCCGCAGCGGGTGGCAGGTCTGGGCCCTCTACGGCCTCTACGGCCTCTACTACGGCATGGTGGAGGGGACGGCCAAGGCTCTAGTGGCAGACCTGGTGCCGGAGGAGAAGCGGGGCACGGCCTACGGCGTGTACAACGCGGCTGTGGGGCTCACGGCCTTCCCGGCCAGCCTCATCGCCGGCATCCTGTGGCAGGGGGTGGGCCCCTGGCAGGGGTTCGGGGCACCGGCCCCCTTCCTCTTTGGAGCCTCCCTGGCCATCCTCTCGGTGGTGCTCCTGGTGGCGTGGTTCCCTCGCGTGCAGGCCAGCGCCCTGGAATAGGCGGCTGGGCATCCGCGACGGACGAACGGAGGATGCGCTGGCAGTGCTCCAGGATAAGCAGACGTCCGACGGCACATGGCGGTTGGCAGCGCCCCCCACGGCCGTATGCAGGCCAACCTGGAGGAGAAGGGCGAGCCCAGCAAGTGGCTGACCCTGTACGGGCACTGGGTGCTGAAGGCCCTGGGCAGGGGACAAATGCCTTTCCCCTGAGCCCCTGCCCGGGCGTCGGCCTGCGCTGACGCCCGGGCAAGCGAGGGAGCCCCCCAAACGACCAACGCGCACTGCAACCGCAACCTGGCCAGGGCTGCCCCATTCTTATAGAGCTCTGACAGCCTTCTGGCGCGGCAGACCGTAGGGCACGCCTCCTGGCGTGCCTTCCCTTTTGTAAAAACGAGATAGCCCTGGCAACCTGGCGGGACTCGGTTGCACTTTTGTTGGTGGCTGATGACCTTGTGGTCCCATGCCGCGAGGGTGAACCTCACCCTACCCCCGCCGCCTTCGGCGGCCCTGGGGGATGGGAGAGGTCGGTCTTCCCGCGTCCCCAACTCACCAACACACGATGCAACCGCAACCCTGGCGGCTGGAATTTGACGGTTCGGCCTCTCTGTGGTATAATGTTATAAATCTCCTCTCACAAGAAAACCGCACGACGCCCCGCAGGTCCTGAGAAGGACCCAGAGAACCGCTCTCATCATCCTCAACTTCTCTCTTCCAGGTGGGCAAAGGTCCGAGAGATCGCCTCCGCAGAGGCTGACGGAAGGGCATGATGGCCACATGCCTGCCGTTCGGAACCTCTGGGGAAGGAAGGAGGTGCTTGGAGGCTCTCCTTGATTTCTTGTCTGGCAGAGCCACGGCCCAGCCCGCCGGCGCTCTGCGTGTCGGGTTTCCCAACGCGTCACCTGACTGCGAAAGGAGAGAGTTGGATGAACAGCCGCAAGTGGCTCACCGTGTTTTCCGGCCTGGTCGCCATGCTGGTCCTGGCCGGGAGCGCCAGCCTGACCCTGGGCGCGCCGCCCCAGGTGGAACCAGCACCGCCTCCTGGCCCCGACACCTACCTGATTGACGCACCGTCCTCGCCCGAAAGTCCTGGCCGTACCGACGTCGTCGCCCACGGCACGGCTTGGCAGCCCGAGACCCCCAGCCACTTCTCGCTCTTCGGGAGGCGGGGCTGGGGCACCATCACCCAGCGCAAGACCACTGGGGGCGATGAGTGGGTCCACATCTCCGTGCCCATGATCACGCGGTTGGAGGACCGCCTCCAGAAGATCGCCATGGTTGAGTTCTGCGCCCAGTCCACCAACGGCGCGTCCAGCAGACCCGTGCGGATAGACCTGTGGGCCAACAACACCATGTTCAAGAGCCAGGTCATCGGCTGGCCGGCCGACAACGCCTACCACTGCGTGCAGGTGCTCTTCAACCCACCGGTCTGGCAGCCCACCCTGGGCGTGAGCGTCTACCTGCACTTCGCCAACGCCACCGATAAGATCACCCTCTACAAGGCATGGGCCAAACTGCTCGATTGAATGTCCGCACTCCCAGCAGCCCCCGGCGATGAGAACGGACCGGGGGCTGCCCCTTCATCTCCGCGCGCTTCTCCATCCGTTCTCAGAAGGTAAGTGAATATGAGAACGCACTGCGCCCGCTGGCTCTTAGCAATGTTGTTCCTCCTGGGGATGGGCCTGGCGCTCGGGCAGGGCACGCCCGCCCATGCCACCGACCCCAGCGTGACGTTGGGGCTCTGGTTCAACTTCCAGGCCGCCCCCTACACCAACTTCCCCACCGCGCCGGTCACCTGCGTGGCCGTAGGGTCCGATGGCCGCGTGTGGGTGGGGACCAACGGTGGCGGCATCGCCGTCTACGACGGCCTCTACTGGACCCAGTACACGAACTCCAGCACCAGCAACGGCCTGGCCAGCGACGCGGTCCGCTCCATCGGCGTGGACGGCACCGAGGTCTGGGTGGGGACCGACAACGCGGGCGTCAGCCGCCTGGACACATCAAGCGGCACATGGACCACCTTCAACACGTCCAACTCCAGCCTGCCCCACAACCGGGTCAACGCCATCCATTTCGACACCACCTACTCAGGCTGGCCGCCGGTGCCCCACCGCTTCGAATACTTTGGCACCGATGGCGGGCTGGCCCAACACCACTGGGATGGAACCCAACATCAGTGGATCGTGGTCAAGCCCCCTACCCTGTTGCACAATACCGTCCTCGACCTGGCTGGCAGCGTCAACAGCACCCTCTGGATCGTCACCGCTGGCGGCATCAACAAGTTTAGCGGTTCCTGGACCTCCTACACCAACGCCAACACGCCCGGCTGCGGCGTCATCCAGAGCGCCACCACCGTGGCCGTGGATGCTGCAGGCCGCGCCTTCTTCGGCACGAACCGCGCCTTCGGGCCGGACCCTCTCGCCGGCCAGGGCCTCTGCATGACGGCCGACGGCGGCTCCACCTGGCAGCGCTTCTACCGGGGCCAGGGCGGCCTGACCACCGACACCATCTCCGACCTGGCCGTGGATGGTCAGGGCCACCTTTGGGTGACCACCCTAAAGAACGCCCACGAGCCGCAATCGCCAGGCGGCGTGTACCGCTACACGCCCTCGGAGAACATCTGGCGGCACTGGGATACCACGTCCAGCGGCCTCTCCAGCGATGTGGTCACCGCCATGGCTGCCGGAAGCGATGTGCTGTGGTTCGGCGTGAGCGGAGAGGGCCTGGATGGCTTCGCCCCCAACTGGCAGGTTCCGGGCGGCGAGCCATCGGGGATCACCGCCCTGGTCTCCACGTCCGGGGCCCTCTGGGTGGGGAGCAGTTCCCACGGCGTCTGGCGGTTCAGCGGCACGACATGGACGAAGTATGACACCAGCAACTCTGGCCTGGGCGGGAATGGCATCAGCGCGCTGGTCGTTGCGCCGGGAGAGACGCTGTGGGCCGGCACTACGGATGCCGGCGTCTCCCATTTTGACGGCACCACGTGGACCTCCTATGACACGGGCAACAGCGGCATCGTGAGCGACCAGGTGCGGGCCCTGACGCTGGATGCCCAGAACCGCCTGTGGGTGGGAACCTCCGGTGGTCTGAGCGTCTACACCCCCAAGGACGACGCCTGGTCCACCATCCCCGCCGGCGGGAAGACCTACCCCAATGCCAGCGTCGCCGCCCTCACCGGCAGCGGGAACTACGTCTGGGTGGGCACGGCCTCCGGCATCGGCGTCTACAACGGCAAGGAGTGGTCTTTGCAGAACACAGGAACCGGCCTGCCCTCCAACAACGTCCAGGCCCTGGCCGTGGACAAGGGCGGCACGGTCTGGGCCGGCACCGACGCGGGGCTGGCCGCCTGGAACGGTTCTGCCTGGACCACCTACAACAAGGCCAACTCCGGCCTGGTGGACAACACGGTGATGACGCTCCACGCGGACGGGGAGGGCCGGCTGTGGGTGGGCACCCCCTACGGCGTCTCCGTGCGCACATCCAGCGGCTCCTGGACCACCTACCGCGCCCGGAACTCCGGGCTTCGGAAGGACTTTGTCATCGCCATCGCCTCGGATGCCGACGACGGCGTCTGGTTCGGGGCCTTCGCCGGCCAGGAGCGTTTGTTCGTGCGCGGCACGCCGCAGGAACCGAACTACCCCGCGCCTCAGATCACCGGCTTTACCCCGACGTCCGGGGTCTACAACACCGCCGTCACCATTTCGGGGACGGACTTCAAGTACCTCAAGGCGGTTCGCTTCAGCGCCTTTGGCTGGGGCCCCTATGCCTGGGTGGATGCCGCCTACGACGTCCTGGACGACCAGACCATCCGGGCCTACGTCCCGTCGGAGGCCATCAAGGGGCCGGTACAGGTGGAGACGGCCGGCGGCATGGCCACCAGCAGCACGGACTTCTCCCCGCTGCCCAGCATCACTTCCTTCTCGCCTTCCAGCAGCCCAGTCGGCGCGCCCCTGGATATCTACGGGCACAACTTCGATTCCAACACCAATACGGAGGTGCGGGTCGGCAGCTCCTCGTGGCAGACCCTCTTCATCACCCAGACGCATAGTTACATCCAGTTGAGCGTACCCTGGGATGCCACCACTGGCAAGATGCGGGTGCGCACCGAGACCGGCACGGCCACCAGCAGCACGGACTTCACCCTCTCTAACGCCACGCCAGTCTACCTCGGTTGGGAGGTGAACCAGGGCCTGAGTCAGTACCCCTACCTCATCGCCGGCAAGACGGCCGTGGTGCGGGTCTTCGTCGGCAGTTCCACCAGCAGCGGCTCCGCCTACCTCAGCAACGTCCGCCTGCGGATCTATCCCTGGGGGGCGTCCGCACCGACCATGTTCTACGAGAGTATCAGCAGCGGCGGCGTGCCCAACAAGGGCTGGTTCAAGAACACGGCAAAGAGCCTGGCCCAGAGCGGCAGCATTGACTTCTGGGTGGACGGCAAGTATTTTCCTTCGCCGGGCAACTACCACTTCCAGGTGGACCTCTACGCCGGCAACACCTTCATCGGGGCCTTCACCGTGGGCGACAAAGCCTTCTGGAAGACCGACGACCTGACCGTCTTCGCCGTGCTGCCCCTGCCCATCCCGGTCATCACCCACTCGCTCACCTCCCTGGTCACGCAGTTGGAGAACATCTCGCGGGCCTACCCGGTGCGGGATGGCTGGAGCGTGCCGGGTGGCAATGGAGGCATCCAGGCGAAGCTCGCGCTCACGCCGTTCTGCGATGGCGTCTCGCCCCTCTGGTACTGCAAGAAGGACACGGACTCCGGCCCGCAGACTGGCTTTCTGTGGGACCACATCCAGGATAAGTTCAGCGGGCAGGCCATCGCCCGCACCCACGAGACCGGCTACTCCTACCCCGATGACGCCACCGAAGATGGGACCAAGATCGCGTGGAAACTCGCCAAAATCGGGAGCAACCCGTTCGGTCTCTACCGGTACACGGTCATGCGGATTGCGCCCACGGTCGCTGCGGGCACGAACATCGTCAACACGACCACGCTGGAGAGCCCTGACCAGTCCGGAAGCCCCGATGTCACGCACACATTGACCATCACCGCGGGCAGCCTGTCCACGTGCCCCTTCTCCACCCTGACCGCTGCCGGGGGAATGGAGCCGGAGGCCGCGCCCGCGGGAGGGGGGCCGGCATCGGAGGCGATGGCCCCTGTTCTGGGGGTGAGCACGCAGTGCCGGTTATTGGTAGATGCGGACCTCAGTGGCACGCCCACCGGCGGTGATGTGGTCGTCCTGCGCAGCGATATGACCAACGCCGGCACCCAGGCCACAAACTGCATCCTCACCCTGGACTACGACGAAGCGCGCCTCAAGTCGCTCCCCAAGGGCGGCCTTCTCCTCTACAACTCGGCCGGCCAGGTCCTCACGACGACGGTGCCGGGCGTTTGGCTGGACCTTGGTGGATGGGTGAACAACCGGTTTGAGGTCCCGATGGACGTGGACTACGACGGGGTCATTGAATCTTCGGAACTCTCGTACTACGTGGCCGAGTTCTTCGACCTGAACCCCGCCACTGGCCAGGAGACCCGCAGCACCAACCTGGCCAACCTGAGCCGCGGCGAGGTCATCCGCTCCTTTGTGGACAAGGCACCGTACAACGATCGCTACGACGCTGGCGAGACCCGGGCCCCCTTCCTCACCCGGGGCGAGGACACAGCGCCCATCATGAGGGATGCCGTCCCCCAGCGCCTGATGAAGCAGTTCAACGCCAGTTCTGCCTACGACATGGTCCACTCGGCGCTCTGGATCTGGCCCACCATGAACGCCTTCTACGGGCCCGGGCAGGGGTGGGGGACGAGCAGTTGGGTGGAACTGGCTCCCGGCAAGCCCTGGGGGGCGATCGTTAAGCCGACCGACTCGGTCCTGCATGAGTACGGCCACTCCAACTACCAGGTGACCTCGTCGTCGCCCAACGCTTCGCCGCACTCCCACACGATTCACCAGACCGTATCGGGCGAGGCGGTGGCGTACGACATCCTCAACCGAGTGGCCTTCGCTGGCAACAACCTGCACACCATCATGTGGTACGCCACAAACGGAGGGCCGGACGACACCTTCTTTGAAGCCTACGAATACGGCGACATCGCCAAGCGCCAGAAGGCCCGGCTCACGGCCACGTCCCAGGAAAGCGCGGAGGATACCGAACTCCTGGTGGTCAACGGCAGCGTCACCTACGATGACCAGGCCACCATCGCCCAGGCCTACCTGGCCACGGGCCCCATGCCCTCGGAGCCGGAAGAGCCGACACCCTACTTCCTGGCCCTCTATGGCGAGGGAGGGGAACCGCTCCTCACCTGGCCTGTGGTCGTGCCGTTCCTGCGGGACTCGCTGGAGACCATCCCCCACGCGATAGCCTTCTTCTCCGCCACCTGCCCCCTGCCTCCGGGAACGGTGCGTCTGGAGTTGCGCCGCGGAGATACGGTGCTGGCCACTCTCAGACGCAGTGAACGCGCCCCGCGGGTCCGCGTCCTCAGCCCCAACGGTGGGGAGCGGTTCGGGGGCGAAGGTGACCTGCGTGTGGCATGGGAAGCCAGCGACCCCGATGGCGACGCTCTCTCCTTCAGCGTCCTCTACTCGCCGGATGGCGGCAAGAGGTGGGATGTCCTGGCCGCTGGCGTCCGGGGCACGGAGATGACCCACCCCCTGGCCGCCCTGGCCGGAGCCAGGGGTGCGCTCATCGAGGTTCGGGCCAGCGACGGCTTCCACGAGGCCAGCGACTGCTCCGATGGGACCTTCTCCGTGGGCCGCAAACCTCCCCTGGGCGCCGCCATCCTCCAGCCCCGGCCAGGGGATGTGCTCCTCCAGGGCCGTCCGGTTCCCTTGCGCGGCGCGGGCTACGACCTGGAGGACGGCCTCCTGGAAGGCGAGGCCCTGCGCTGGCAATCCAGCAAAGATGGCTTCCTGGGCGTGGGGAGCATCCTCACGGTGACCCTGACGGTCGGGGAGCATCTCATCACCCTGGACGCCTTTGACAGCCAGAGGCTGAGCGCCCGTGCTGAGCAGAGGGTCGTGGTCCAGCCCGACTTTGACGGCGACGGCCTCTCCGACAGCGAGGAGGGGAGGCTGGACCTGCTCTCACCGTGGGACCCGGACGATGCCGACCAGGACGCGGACGGCGATGGCCTGACCAACCGGGACGAACTCTTCTTCGGGACCGACATGGCCAGGGCCGACACGGACCGCGACGGCATCCCCGATGGGGAGGAGGTCAACCAGGGGTCGGACCCAGCCGACAGGGCATCCACCCCGCAACCTTCGAACCTGGTGGTCGCCCCCGAATGGCTGACCTTCCAGGCCGTCGTGGGCAGGGAACCGCCTCTGCCCCAGATGGTGATGGTCTGGCACACCCGGCCCGAGCCCCTGGGCTGGACGGCCCGCACGGACGCGCCCTGGCTGGCGGTGGAGCCGACCGAAGGGGAGACGCCAGGCACCCTGGACGTGCGGGCACAGCCGGCAAGGCTGCGGCCCGGCCTCTACGATGCCGTGGTCCAGGTGGCGGCGCAGGCCCGCGCCAAGGAGGTGCACGTGCGCCTGGTCGTCTCTGCGCCGGGCATCCGGCCTGTCAGGCTGCCCCTGGTCTTGCGAGGGGAACGGTAGGGGTGCCCTGCCTGCCCCGGATGGGGTGTATGCCTCTGGCAGGGGCGCAGCGGCAATAAGACCACAATGACGATGGCCCGCAGGGGCGGAGGGATCGGGCCAGGGCCAGAATTGTCATTTTGCCCCTTTTCTGCTACCATTCCCCCCGACGGCCGGGGACGGTCCACTCCTTGCCCCGGCCCTCTGGACAGCGCGAGGTGTTGGGGGGGAACCATGGACGAACGGATGGCAGTGGTGATCCTTCGGCGCAGGGAGCGACGGCGGAGCCGCCCCAAAGGGCTCGGCTACTGGGCAGTCCGCCTGCTCCTGGTGCTGGTGCTCCTCTCGTTCCTGACGCTGGTGGGGACGATAGCAGCCGGGGTCGCCGCAGCCGCGGGTGTCTACGCCTACTATGCCCAGGGCCTGCCGGACCCGCGGGCCATTGAGAAGGTCCAGGAGGACTTTGAGACCACCAAGATCTACGACCGCACGGGGAAGGTCCTTCTGTACGAGGTCTTTGACCCACGCCCCAACCGCGGCGACCGCACCTGGGTGGAACTCGCGCAGATCCCCCTGGACCTGCGCAACGCCACCATTGCCATTGAGGACCGTTCCTTCTACCAGAACCCCGGCGTCAACCTCCGGGGCATCGCCCGGGCCTTTTGGTCCAACCTGCGGGGGCTGCCGGTCCAGGGTGGCAGTTCCATCACCATGCAGCTCATCAAGAACGTCCTCATCCCGGAGGAGGAGCGGTACGTCCGCTCCTACGAGCGCAAGATCAAAGAGGCCATCCTGGCCCTGGAACTGAGCCGCCGCTACCCCGGCCGCGAGGGGAAGGACCAGATCCTGGAGTGGTACCTGAACACCAACTTCTACGGCAACTTCGCCTACGGTGTGGAGGCCGCAGCCCAGGTCTACTTTGATAAGCACGTGTGGGAACTGGACCTGGCGGAGTGCGCCATGCTCGCGGCCATCCCCCAGTATCCGGGCCTGAACCCCATTGACGCCCCGGAGCAGGCCAAGAAGCGCCAGGCCCTGGTGCTGGACCAGATGGTGGAGCAGGGGTACATCACCCGCGAGCAGGCGGAAGCGGCCAAGGCGGAGCCCCTCAAGGTCCGCGAGTCCCTGGAGACCCGCTTCCAGGCGGAATATGCCCCTCACTTCGCCATCTACGTGCGGAAACTGCTGGAGCGGGACTTCGGTCACGAGAAGGTCTACGGCGGCGGCTTGCGGGTCTACACCACCCTGGACGTGGACATCCAGCGCATGGCGGAACAGGCGGCTCGGGATCACATCAAGTCCCTGCAGGAAGACCCCAAGGTGGAGCGCAATGTGTCCAACGCCGCGGTGGTCGTCCTGCGGCCCCGGACGGGCGAGATTTTGGCCATGGTGGGGAGCCTGGACTATAACAACAAGGAGATTGACGGCCAGGTGAACATGGCCATCTCGCCCCGCCAGCCCGGCTCGGCCTTCAAGCCCTTCACCTACCTGACAGCCTTCGCCCAGGGGTACACCCCAGCGACCATGGTTATGGACGTGCGGACCTCCTTCCCCAACCCGCCGGGCCTGCCCTACACCCCGGAGAACTACGACCGGAAGTACCACGGCCCCGTCCGGCTGCGGCAGGCCCTGGCCTGCTCCTACAACATCCCCGCCGTGTGGCTCCTGAGCAAAGTGGGGGTGATGAACACCGTGCACACGGCGCACCGCATGGGCATCAACACCCTGAACGAGGACTACTACGGTCTGAGCCTGACCCTGGGCGGGGGAGAGGTCACCCTGCTGGACATGACCTTCGCCTTCAGCGTCCTGGCCAACGGCGGGGTGATGATCGGCGAGCCAGTGCCTCCGGATCGGCAGCGGCCCGGCTACCGGCAACTGGACCCAGTGGCCATCCTGCGGGTGGAGGACCGCAACGGCAACGTCCTCAAGGAATACGTCACGCCGTCCACCCAGGAAGTGGTCAGCCCGCAACTCGCCTACCTCCTCAACGACATCCTTTCGGACAACGCCGCCCGCATCCCGGCCTTCGGCGTCAACAACAGGATGCACCTGGAGGACCGGCCTGCGGCCATCAAGACGGGCACCACCGACGACTGGCGCGATGCCTGGGCCATCGGCTACACGCCCCAGTATGCTGTGGGGGTCTGGGCGGGGAACGCGGACAACGAGCCCATGAACCGCGTCCCTGGCTCCCTTGGCGCCGCGCCCATCTGGCAGCGCGTCATGGAGGAACTGCACAAAGGGCTGCCAGTGGAGCCCTTCGTGCGGCCGCCGGGCATTGAGGAGAAGAGGGTCTGCGCCATCTCGGGGCTCTTGCCCACGGAGAATTGCCCCAACACGGTGAAGGAGATCTTCATCCAGGGCACGGCCCCCACGGTCTACTGCAACGTGCACCAGAAGTTCCGGGTGAACAGGGAGACGGGCCGGCTGGCCACCGTCTACACGCCGCCGGAACTGGTGGAAGAGCGGGTCTACGAGATCTACCCGCCAGAGGCCGCGGACTGGGTGCGGGAGAACAACATCCCCCAGCCGCCCGCCCTGTACGACGACGCCTACGGCCCCGGCCCGGTGAACGAGGAGGTCGGGATCCTGGAGCCGAGGCCCTACCAGTACATCAGCAAGGGCGTCGCGGTGCGCGGCAACGCGGGGGGGCCGGACTTCCGCCTGTGGCGGCTGGAGTTCGGCGAGGGGATGAACCCCTCCGCCTGGAGCCAGATCGGCACGGACCACTACGACCCCCGCTACCAGGCTGACCTGGACTACTGGGACGTGAGCGGCCTTGCCGCCGGGCTCTACACCCTGCAACTGCGGGTGGTCCAGAACAGCGGCAACGTCCGCGATGCCGCCATCCAGGTCTACGTGGACAACACACCGCCCAAGGCCAAGGTCATCCACCCGGACGATGGCGACCTCTACCTCATGGAAGACGACGAATGGGTCAACATCCAGGTGGATGCCACGGACAACGTCTATCTGGACCGGGTGGAGTTCTACATGGACGGGGAGCGGATCGGCGAGAGCACCGTCAGCCCCTTCAGCCACCGGTGGACCATCGCCATGTCCGACACCATCCCCATCCCGGGGTTCGCCATCACCCGCACCGAACAGGTGGTGGACGAGTTCGGCCAAGTTGTGGAGCGGGTCATCACCGAGACGGAGGTCCTCACCAGCACCTTCACCGTGGACGGCCAGGAGGTGATCCGCTACACCCAGGTCTTCTCCGGGGGACGGGCCATCATCTCCGACACCCTGGGCTACACCGAGACCCACGTCATCTGGGCCGTGGCCTACGACGCCGCGGGCAACTCGGTGGAGACAGAGAAGGTCCGCTTCTACGTGATGCACAAGCCCAAGGAGGAAAAGGAAAAGCCAACGGCCTGGTGGCCCGGCTGGGAGGTGGCCTGGGTGGGGACGTGGATGCGCCCTTCCCGCGGCCGGGGGGAGGCCACCTGACCCGTGGACCAGGAACAGCGGTCCTCTTTGGAGAGGCGGGCGCGCTTCTGCTTGAGGTGTGGTACGGCCCTGGCCTGGTGCAGGGAGCCTGGTGACGACCGGCCCCGGCGGACCTGCCCGGCCTGCGGCTGGACCTACTACGACAATCCCCGGCCCTGCGTGGGCGCGCTCATCGTGCGCGGTGGGAAGGTGCTCCTTGCCCGGCGGGCCAGGGAGCCCTTCCTCGGCTGGTGGGACATCCCCGGCGGCTTCATGGAGGCCGGCGAGACGCCGGAGGAGGCCCTGGCGCGGGAGGTCCTGGAGGAGACGGGCCTGCGGGCACGGGCCTTTCGTCTCCTGGCCATCTTCCCCGACACCTACGGCGCGGAAGGAGCGCCTACCCTCAACCTGCACTACCTGGTGGAGGTGGACGAGGGGGAGCCCCTGCCCCAGAGCGACGTGGCGGACCTGCGCTGGTTCGGCCCAGGGGAACTGCCGCGGGAGATCGCCTTCGCCAATGGCCGCCAGGCGCTGGAAGTCTGGGCACGAGGAGCCAGGGGCGCTCAGGGTGGGGCGTGACGTTCTATGTGGTAGCGGGCAGCGTAGGCCGCGGCCTGGACCCGGGAACTGAGCCCCAGTTTGGCCAGGATCTCGCTCACGTAGTTGCGCACCGTCTTCTCGCTCAGGTGCAGTTCGTCGCCGATCTCCTTGTTGGTCTTCCCCTCGGCAATGCGGGCCAGGATGCGCATTTCCTGGTCCGAGAGCCCCCGGAAGGCCAGGAGTTCCTCCTGCTCCCTCGCTTCCTTGAGGCGGGAGAAGACCTGGCTGGTGAGGGCGGGGTCCAGGAGGTTCTCGCCCGCAGCCACCCGCTGGAGGGCTGTAATGAGGGCATCGGTCCCCACCTGCTTGAGGATGTAGCCGTCCGCACCAGCGACGATGGCGTCGGTGAGGAGCTGGCCGTCGGCGTAGGAAGTGAGGATGAGGACCCGCACCTGTGGGTTGCGGGCCTTGATCTGGCGGCAAGCCTCCACCCCGCTCACGCCGGGCAGCCGGATGTCCATGAGGACCACGTCCGGCAGGAGGCGTTCGGTCAGGGTCACCGCTTCCGCAGCCGTGCCTGCTTCCCCGACGACCTCCATCGTCGGATACTGCTCCAGGAGCGAGCGCAACCCCAACCGCACCACCTCATGGTCGTCAACGATCAGGACGCGCACGCGTGGCACACTGCCCCTCCAATCCAGCCCGTTCCCCAGGGCACGGCATGACCACCTCCACCACGGTGCCGTGCCCGTCACGGCCGTGGATGACCAGGGAGCCGCCGAGCAACTGAGCCCTCTGGCGCATGTTGCGAAGGCCCTGCCCCTGGGGCGTCCCCTCACGGGGCAGGCCTATGCCGTTATCTTCCACCTGCAGCCGCAGGAATTCCCCGCCGTAGGTGAGGTTCACGCGGACCCGCGTGGCCTCGGCATGGCGGATCACGTTGGAGATGGCCTCCCGCGTGATCTGGACCAGGTGCTCCACCTGCTGGTGCTGAAGGGAACAGCACGGCGACCCCGAAATCCGCAGGTCGGCTTCCAGGAACGTATCCACCCGCGTCTCCTGGATCAGTTCGGAAAGGGCTGATTCCAGGTCTCGGTGCTCTTTTGTCCCCTGCAGGCTGAAGATGTAGCAGCGGAGTTCCCCAACGGTGGCGTTGAGGCTCTCCAGGACCTGTTCTACAATGCGCCGCGCTTCCTCCGGGTTGCGCTCCATCTTTTGGAGCACGCTCTGGAGACGCAGCCCCGCCCCGTAGATGGACTGGATGGTCCCGTCGTGGAGGTCCCGGCTGATCCGCTCCCGTTCCTCTGCCAGCAGGCGTTGCCGGCGCATGGTGGCGATGGCCTGTTCGGTGCGGAGGCGGAAGATCTGCAGCGAGCGGGTGATGGTGTAGACGATGGCCAGGCCGCACAGGGAGCGGAAGACCGGGGCCGGCACGCCCATGGTCTTCTGGACGAGGGAGTAGTTGAACCAAGAAGCGGGGAAGAAGGGGCCGTCTGGCACCATCAAGCCGCCCACCACGCTGTAGACCCCGAAAGCCGTACCCGCCCCGATGAGGAAACGGGCGGTCTCGGCGTACCCCATCTGGCGCACGTCCCGCGCTTGGAGGACCAGCCCTGCGCAGGCCAGAAGCGCGCCAGGGAAGGCCAGGAAGTACCGCGCCAGGATCTCCCACAGGTTGAGCCACTGGCCCAGGGGCCACCCGGCGGCAAGGCCCACCGCAGGCCCGAAAGCCAACCAGAGGGCAAAGGCCAACGCGCCCACCCAGCCCCACCTTCTGGAGAAGAAGAGCACCAGGCCGAACTCCAAAAGGCAGGCGAAGGAAAGCCCTAGGATGAACATGTGGAGGACCTGGGTGGCACGGAACACCGGGGACGGCAGGTAGAGCCCTTGCAAGGGCACGAAGATGTACCCCCACTCCGTGAGCCCGTGGATCAAGCCGAAGGCGGCAAGCCACGGCAGGGTGCGGGCCAGAGCCAGTTCGCTGCGGCGGTCGGTCTGAAGCGCGATAATGAGGCCGGTCACGAAGAAGACCTGGCCATAGACGAAGTACAGGATGATCCAGTTGATGTGCAGGATGCCCCGGACATCCGTCATGCGGTTCTTCAGCCTCTCCAGCACGCCCGTGCGGCCTCACCGGGAATTATACCACCGTCCGAAGGGGGGTCAATCTGACAGATGTCCCCGAAAGGGGGGACGGTTGTCACGTCTCAAGAAGGCTTCGGTTGGCTATAATGGGGATGTGACTTCATACCCCGTCTGGGCTAGCCCAGGCGGGGGATATGCTGCCTTCTGTACGTGAGGGGAAGAGAACCGTGAACCGTGGCCTGTCCCTGGGTGCCCTGATCCTCGCCCTGCTGGCCCTGGCTGTCTTCGCGGCCGTAGCGGAAGAGCCCGCGCGCTCCTCCGCGGCCGTCGGAGAGACCGAGGCCTGCGTGCACTGCCACGACGGGAATCCGAGCACTCCGCAGCCCAGGGTGGTGGGCCTGGCTGCGCACCTCCCCGTGGAAGCGATGCTCCGCGGCCAAGGCGCGCTGGGCGTGGTAGGGATGCCCTCCCCACACCTCCCCGCAGAGGGAGAACCGCTCTGTCTTTCCTGCCACGGGCCGGACAGGGCGGCCACGGCCGAGAGCGGAGAGGCGACAGGCGACCCCAGTTCCTGCGCCCAACCCGGCTGCCACGAGGGCGTGGGGAAGGAAGCCCTGGAGGCCCTCGCAGGTCAGCGCCAGGAGGAGATCGGGACCCTGCTGGAGGAGCTCCAGGCCGCGCTGGACGCCGTGGTCGACAAGGACTCCGAAGCGTACAAAGTGGCCCTGGCCAACCTGACCTTCGTGCAGGCCGATGGCAGCCTGGGCCTGCACAACT
>JBMFPD010000012.1:0-21301 GCA_049969295.1 Anaerolineae bacterium
GGTCCCAGCCAGGGTCGCGACGCCGGCTTCTTCCAGCAGGTAGTCCTGCATCTCGCGGGCAGACAGCCCCGTCCCCCGGATGTCCGGGAAGACGTAGAAGGCCCCGGACGGGCAGGCGCAGCGGAAGCCCGGCACCTCCTGTAAGCCCTGGAGCACCACATCCCTCCTCTGGCGGAACGCCTCCACCATGCGGTCCACGGGCGTCTGGTCCCCCTGGAGAGCGGCAATGCCCGCGTACTGCACGAAGGTGGCCGTGCACGAGTTGGAGTTGGTCATCAGACGGGTGATGTGGGGCGCAAGTTCCCTGGGCATCACCCCGTACCCCAGCCGCCAGCCGGTCATGGCGTAGGTCTTGGAGAAGCCGTCCAGGATGACCGTGCGCTCCGCCATCCCCGGCACAGAAGCGATGCTGTGGAAGGTCCCTTCGTAGAGGATGCGGCTGTAGATCTCGTCGGAAAGGACCATGGCCTCGGTTCGGAGCACCATCTCGGCGATGGCCTTCAGGTTCTCCGGCCCCAGCACGCTCCCCGTGGGGTTGTGGGGGGAGTTGAGGATGACCAGTTTCGTGCGCGGCGAGAGGAGGTCTGCCAGTTCGTCCAGGTCCAGGCGAAAGCCCCGCTCCATGCGCAGGGGGATGGGGACCGGGCGCGCCCCGACGAAGCGGATCATGGATTCGTAGATGGGGAAGCCTGGGTTGGGGTAGATGACCTCGTCCCCCGGCTCGCAGAGGCTCAGGATGGTGAAGAAGATGATGGGCTTCCCGCCGGGGACGACCACCACCTGCTCCGGGTCCACAGGGATGCCCCGGGTGCGGGCGATGTAGGCGGCGATGGCTTCCCGCAGGGGCGGGATGCCCGCGGACGGGGTGTAGTGGGTTTCCCCGCGGCGCAGGGCCTCCACAGCCGCCTCCACGATGTGGGCCGGGGTGTCAAAGTCGGGCTCGCCGATCTCCAGGTGCACGATCTCCCGGCCCCGGGCCTCCATCTGGCGGGCCCTCTGCAGGACCTCAAAGGCGGTCTCCGTTCCCAGGCGGTGCATGGCTTGGGCAAGTTTCAACATGGTCTGTCCACCTCTTCCTCGGTCTGTGGGGCCACCCTGGCCCCGTCGTTCTGGGTTGTCAGGGGGCCTGGGCTGGCCAGGCCCAGGGCGACCGAACACGCCGCGGCAAGCAGGAACCCTCCCAGAGAGAGCCACACCCCCGCGCCCACGGGAAGCGCCCTGGCGTAGACCCGCTCCAGGGCCGGCTTCACGGTGAAGAACTCGGCCACGGGAAGCACCGCGGCCAGCGCGCAGAGGAAGGCGACGAAGGCTGCGGCGGCGCGCCTCACGCCAGGCCGCAGGAGGAGCGGTGAAAGGGCCGTGGCCAGGAGGCACGCGACGATGGCTGTGCCCTGCCACCGGAACTCCCCCCGGAAGAGGGTCTGCGGCGTCCACACAGGAGGGAGCATGAGGAGGGCGACGACCGCCGCCAGGGGGAGGGCCAGGAGGCGCGCTGGCCACCGCCAGATGCGCCGCATGCTCCAGGCAGCCAGGAGGAGGGCCAGGGCGCCAGCGAAGAGGGGCAGGTAGAAGGCTTCCCGCAGGACCCGCACCTGGCCGGCCCGCACCTCTGGCAGGAACTTGACGTATTCGCCCAGGTCCCAGCCGGCGATGCGCAGGGCCGGCGCAGGGTGAGGGACCCAGGCCATCAGGTAGCCGGCCAGCCCCAGGAGCACAGCAAGGGCCAGGGCTTCGGGCCAGGGAAGGTTCTGCCACGCGGGCCGCGGTCGTTCAGGCATGGGGGGCCTCCGACGCCGCGCACGGGAGGCCGCGGGCCACGCGGTGGTAGGCGTCCAGCAGGGCCTCGGCAGAGCGGCCCCAATCAAAGCGGGCGGCCTGGGCCGGCCCGCAGGCCCCCAGGGCGCGGCGGGCGGGTTCGTCGTCCAGAAGGGCGGCCAGGGCGCGGGCGATGCCCTCGGGGTCCTCCGGGGCCACGGTGCAGGCCGCGTTCCCCAGCACCTCCCGCAGGGAACCCCGGTCCGACGCGACGACGGGGACGCCACAGGCCATGGCCTCCAGCGGGGGCAGGCCAAACCCCTCGTACCAGGAGGGGAAGGCGAAGAGGGTCGCCATGCTGAGGACGGCCGGCAGGTCTTCGTCGGGGACGTCCGTCAGGA
Organism: Anaerolineae bacterium; assembly: GCA_049969295.1. Classification (GTDB taxonomy): domain Bacteria; phylum Chloroflexota; class Anaerolineae; order DTPP01; family DTPP01; genus DAOTYM01. The sequence continues at coordinate 2,157 of JBMFPD010000012.1, forward strand.
TGTGCACGCGCTCCCCCACCCCCGTCTCCTCAACGGCACGGGCGATCCCCTCGTGCATCCACCCGCGGCGCCCCACGAGGACCAGGTCCTCGGCTGTCCCGGGGCGCAGGCGAAGGAGGTCCGCGTAGGCCCGCACCAGGCCGTCAAAGTTCTTGCGCGGCTCCAGCGTTCCCAGGGAGAGGATGTAACGGAGGGGCAGGCCCAGCCTTTCCCGCGTCTCCGCCAGGACCCGCGAGTCTTCCACGCGGCGGAAACGCGCGTCGCACGCGGCGTAGACCACCCGGATGCGCTCCGGGGGCACGCCCAGGAGGTCCACCAGGTCGTCGCGGGTGGCGAGGGAGTCCGCCAGGATGCCGTCGGCCTGGCGCACGGACCTCTCCACGGCCCGGGCCAGGAAGCGGCGGAGGCCCGGGTCGGCGAACTGGGGGAAGCGCAGGAACGAGAGGTCGTGCACCGTGACCAGCGTCCTCCCGCCGCGGAGGCGCGGCAGCACGAAATCGGGCGAGTGGTAGAGGTCCCACGAGCCGACGAAGGCGGTGAGGGGGAACGGCAGTTGCCAGCGGTGGAAGAGCAGGGTGAACCAGCGCGGCCCCAGGGGGACCTGGACGAGGCGGGCGTGGGGTGGGAGGGCCTGGCTCATGCGGCGCCGGACCTCGGGATCGGCGCGGGCGTGGAGGAGGGTGAAGCGGTCCACCGTGTCCCGCGCCAGGGCAGCCTGGATCAGGCTCCGCGTGTAGCGCCCGATGCCGGCCCCCTGGTGGAAGGCGGCGGTGAAGTCTACCACGACGTGCAAAGGCGAGGCACTGTGCCCCAAGGCTACAGCCCCTTGTAGGTCCAGACCCGGTTGACGCCGTAGTTCCAGAAGAGCACGATGAGGGTGGCCACGGCCTTGGCCAGATTGTACCCCAGCCGCCCGAAGAGGGGCCCGAACAGGTAGTGGTCCAGGCTCAGGAAGACCCCCTGGTTGATGAAAAGCCCCGCCAGGTTCACCAGGGTGAACTGGGGGAGCTGCGTGCGCAGGGGCCTTGCCCGCGACTCCGGGAAGGTCCACAGGCGGTTCCAGGTGAAGTTGCTGAGGACGGCGGCGGAGAAAGAACAGGTGTTGGCCCAGACCTTGGGCATCCCGGCCCCCAGGATGAGGAGGTTCAGGACGCCGAAGTCGATGAAGGCTCCCAGCGTCCCCACCAGGGCGAACTTGAAGAAACGCACGACCTCCTTCTCGTGCGTCTGGAGGTAGGCGAGCAGCTTCTGCCCCAGCGGGCGGGACCCGGCCGCGACGAGCAGCCTGGCCGTGAGGGGATGGCCGTTGAGCGTCTCCAGGATCTTCGCCAATTTGCCTTCCATCGCGCTATGGGTCGTACGCGTGGCACATTTTACCGGCGGGGATGCCTTCCGTCAAGTCAGGCGTCGGCGTGCAGCCCCCTTTCGGCTCCGCGGAGGACAGGGCCGATGGACTTCGGGGGGTGGCGGGAACTTTTTCCCCGCCGGATACGTCCATCCGATGGAACCTGGGGAGCCCCCATGTCGTCTATGGGTCGGGGAGATCCCCAGTGCTGGACGACACGGACCTGGCGTGGCTTTTGAGGGGGCGTAGGGTCGTGTACCGCTACGCCCTTACCGGCGGCACTGGCGTGCCGCACTGTACACAATCTCTGCTTTCAAGACTTTCTAAGGAAAGGAGGGAGCAAGATGGGTGCGATCCGTCGTCTCAAGGGTGCCCTCGCCTCCCTCGTGATCGTTGCGGTGCTGGCGACTTCTCTGGCTGTGGCTGTTCCTGTCGCCGCCCAGTCCAACGAGACGGGGTGGCGGGGCGAATACTTTGCCAACCGGTTCCTCACTGGTCAGCCAGCCATGGTGCGCCTGGACCCGGCCATTGACTTCATCTGGGGGACGGCAGGACCGGTGGCCGGCTTCCCGGCCGACAACTTCTCCGTCCGCTGGACCCGCACCCTCTCCTTCGCCGAGGGGCGCTACCGCTTCACCACCTACACCGACGATGGTGTGCGCCTGTGGGTGGACGGGACTTTGCTCATTGACCAGTGGAAGGACATGGCCCCCACGGCCTTCTCGGCCGAGGTGGACCTGACGGAAGGGACCCACACGGTGCGGATGGAGTACTACGAGGCCAGCGGTGGCGCGGTGGCCCGCCTCTCCTGGACCCGGGTGGGGCCTGCCAGCCGTCCGGACAAGGTGGTGGAGTGGCCACAGGTGAGCCTGCCGGAGGCCAAGCCGCTCCCCATGCCGTCCCTGCCGCCTTCGGGCCCGAGCGGGCAGCCTCCAGCCACTCAGACGCCGGGCGATACCTGGCCCAGCGGCTTCGGCGACCCGGAGGGGATCGGGGCCTGGCGGGGTGAATACTACAAGAACCCGTGGCTCTCCGGACGGCCCGCTCTGGTCCGAGAGGATGCCCGCATAGACTTCAACTGGGGCACCGGCTCGCCCGACCCGCGCATCCCGGCCGACAAGTTCTCGGTGCGCTGGACGCGGAGCATCCGTGTCCAGGCGGGGACCTACCGCTTCATCACCGAGACGGATGACGGCGTGCGCCTGTACGTGGATGGCCGCCTGGTCATCAACCAGTGGCGGGATCAGGCCCCTACCCGGCACTGGGCCGACGTGCCCCTGACGGCCGGCCTCCACGAGGTCATCATGGAGTACTACGAGAACGAGGGCGGGGCGGTGGCCCGGCTCAAAGTGGGACGTCTGCCTGAGCCATCGGAGCCCATCACCGCCTGGCGTGGGGAGTACTACAACAACACCACCCTCACCGGCCTCCCGGCCCTCGTCCGTAACGACGAAGCCATCAACTTCCAGTGGGGCCTGGGCTCTCCTGCGCCGGGCATCCGGGCCGACAACTTCTCCGTCCGCTGGACCCGGGACCTGCGCTTCCAGAGCGGGCGCTACCGCTTCACCGTGGAGGCCGACGACGGGGTGCGGGTCTGGGTGGACAGCGCCCTGATCCTTGACGAGTGGACCAATGGCTACAAGCGCCTGACGCGGGACATCCCCCTGGGCGAAGGGGTACACAGCCTGCGGGTGGAGTACTATGAAGCCGGGGGCTACGCCCAGATCCGCGTCACCTGGGAACTCCTGCCGCCTCTGGTGGGCAACCTGGTGACGTGGGTGCCGCCTTATCCCTCCTACTCCTGGGTCAAGGTCTACCGTTGGGATGGGAGCGGCTGGGTGGACACCAACCCCAGGGGCTACTCGTCCATCAGTCCGAGCGGCTTCCTGAAGATTGACGGCCTGCAGGTGGATTGGCGGTACGCCGGGTCCGGCCACCCGTACTGGGTGGAACTGTGGGTCAACGGCCAGCTGGCGCGGTCTGTGGGCAACTTCCAGCGGGGCGAGCGGGAGTTCCGCATCTACCCCTACGTGGACAACTACCTCTCCTGGTGAGCCTTGGCCTCACCGGACCCCTGCCGCCTGGGGCGGCACTCCCCTTCCCTCCCCGTGTCGGGGAGGGAAGGGGCCGGGGGATGGGAGAGGTCCTCCTACACCGAGCGCATGATCTCCTTGATCTTCTCCGTGAGGGCCAGGGCCTCCTCAAAGGGGCGCTGCCACATGTTCCGCCCGAAGATGAGCCCCGTCGCGCCCTGCTCCATGCAGATGCGGGCCTTCTCCAGGAGGTCCTCGTCGCTGATCTTGCTCCCGCCGGAGAAGAGGACCATGGTCTTCCCCGCCGACTGGATGACCTTGCGCACCGCGCTGGCGTAGTCAAACTCCAGCGTGTTGTAGGGTTTGGGCTCGTCCGCCTTGCGGGGGTTGTCAAACTCTGGCACGTTCAGTTTGACCACGTCTGCCCCCAGTTCGTCGGCCACGCGGGCGGCGTAGTCCACGGCGTAGACGGAATCGCGGCCGCCCTTCTTCTCCACTGCTTCGCCCCGCGGGTACGACCAGACGATGAGGGGCATGCCGTACTTCTCGCAGTCGGCGCGGATCTTGTGGAACTGGATGAAGTCGGCATCCTGGCGCGGCGAGCCCACGTAGAGGGTGTAGCCCACAGCGTCGGCCCCCAGGCGCACGGCGTCCTCCACCGTGGCCGTCTGGGGCGAGAAGGCCTGCGCGTCGGAGGGGATGTTGGTCTTGCCGTTGAGTTTGAGCACCAACGGGACCTTGCCCGCGTACTTGCGCATGTACTTCTCGGCCAGGCCGATGTGCAGGGCGATGCCGGAGTAGCCCCCTTCCAGGGCCAGCCGCCACTGGTACTCCGGGTCCAGCGCAGCGGGGTTGGCGAAGAAGTCCACCGGGCCGTGCTCCAGGCCCTGGTCAATGGGCAGGAGGAGCATCGTCCCGTTCCCGGGCCCGTGCTCGTAGAGCAGGCGGTAGAGCCGGGCACGCTTGCCGTGGCTCAGGTGGTCCAGTTCGTCCAACTTGGGTCGCATCTTGCAAACCTCCTCAAACGTTCAGGTTGTGGAATGGTCGGATACACAAAGGGCCGGGGGATGGCCATCGTGGCCATGTTCCCCCAGGCCCAGTCTGTGCTGCTTCAGAGGCTCCGGCGTGTGGCCGGGGCCGAAAGCCTACGCTTCCTGCAGGGCGGCCAGGATGGTGCGCAGGAAGGCCGGCAGGTCCCTGGGCGTCCGCGAGGTGATGACGTTGCCATCGCGGACCACTTCGGCGTCCACGTAGGTGGCGCCCGCGTTCACCAGGTCGTCCTTGATGGAGAAGACGCAGGTCGCCTTGCGGCCCCGCACCGCGCCGGCCGAGATGAGCATCCACGGGCCGTGGCAGATGGCGGCGACGACCTTCCCGGCCTCGTAGGCCTCCCGCACCAGGCGCACCATGTCGGGCGAGCGGCGCATGCGGTCCGGCGAGAAGCCCCCTGGCACGATGACGGCGTCGAAGTCCGTGCCCCGCGCGTCCGCCGCCGCCATGTCGGCCTGCACAGGGTACCCGTGCTTGCTCTGGTACGTCGCGCCGGCCTGAGGCCCGACCACCACAACCTCGGCCCCGGCCTCCTGCAGGCGGTAATAAGGATACCACAGTTCAGGGTCTTCGTACAAATCTTCGGCCAGGATGGCCACCCGTTTGCCCTTGGCTTCCATCACGCACCTCCTTTGGGAGCCGCCTTGGCCGCCTTCTCTGCCTGCTCTTCCGCCCACATGGTGGGGCAGATCTCGGCGTAGTAGGTGGTGGGCTTGAGGAGGCGTTCCAGAGGCCACACCAACTCCTTCCGGCGGTCCGTGGCGATGATGCGGTAGTCTTTATCCATGCGGATGGCGTCGGAGGGGCAGAACTCGGCGCAGAACCCGCACCCCATGCAGACGGAGGCGTCCACCACGAACTCCGCTGGCTTGCGGAGGGGCTTGCCGGCCTCGTCTTTGGCTCGCCTGATCCAGATGCACTGGGGCGGGCAGACCCGGGCGCACATGCCACAGGCGACGCACAGCGGTTCCCCCGTCTGGGGGTCGTACAGGAGGAAGGGGAGGTTGCGGTACCGCTCCGGGAGGGGGAGGCGTTCCTCCGGGTACTGCACGGTGAAGAGGCCCCGCGCCCTGGCCGTGCGGCTCCCCTTGTAGAAATAGGTCTCCACAAAGTGCTTGAAGGTGACCAGCATGCCCCGGACGATTCCCTTGCCCAGCATCAGCGATCCACCTCCCCCAGGGTGATGTCAATGCTCCCCAGGATGACCACGAGGTCGGCGATCTTCTGCCCCACGGCCATCGGCTCCAGCGCGGTCAGGTTGACGAAACTGGGCGAGCGGATGTGGTAGCGGTAGGGGTTGGGGCTCCCGTCGCTCACGATGAAGAAGCCCAGTTCGCCCTTGGGGTTCTCCACCCGGCCGTAGACCTCGCCCGCGGGGACCTTGACCTGCCAGGCCTTCTTGCCAGCCTGGATTTCGCCGTCCGGCAGGCGGTCCAGGGCCTGCCGGAGGATGCGCAGCGACTGCCAGATCTCCTGGATGCGCACCATGTAGCGGTCGTAGACATCGCCGCGCGTCCCGGTGGGGATGTCAAAGTCAAACTCCTCGTAGATGGAGTAGGGCTGGAACTTGCGGATGTCGTACTTGACCCCGGAGCCCCGCAGGACCGGGCCGCTCGCGCCCAGGGCGATGGCCTGCTCGGCCGGGAGGATGCCCACGCCCACGGTACGGGCGGTGAAGATCTCAATCTCGTTCAGGTAGCGCTCAAACTCCTCCACCACCCGGGGCAGGCGGTCAAAGGCCAGGTCGCGGGCCAGTTGTACCCCTTCCTCTGGCAGGTCGTGGGCCACGCCGCCGAAGCGCATGTAGTTGCACATCATCCGCGAGCCAGAGGCCATCTCAAAGAGGTCCAGGATGAGTTCACGCTCCCGGATGCCGTAGAGGGCAGCAGTGAAGTAGAGGCCCAGGTCGTTGAAGAGGAAGCCGATGGCCAGGAGATGGTTCATGACGCGGGTGAACTCGGCCATGATGACCCGCAGGAACTCAGCCCGCGGCGGCGGCTGGATGCCCAGAAGTTTCTCCACTGTGGTCACGTAGCCCAGGTTGTTGGCCATGGCCGTGATGTAGTCCAGGCGGTCGGTGAAGGGGATGTTCTGGATGTAGAGGTTCCGCTCGCCGATCTTCTCGTGGCAGCGGTGGAGATACCCCATCACCGGCTCCAAGGCCACCACCGTTTCGCCCTCCAGGGTGACCTTCATGCGGAAGACGCCGTGGGTGCTGGGGTGCTGCGGGCCCACATTGACCACGATGCGGTCGGTCTTGAGAGCGGTGACGTTCGCAAGTTCCGCCGCCGAGACGGTGGGCAGTTCCAGGTCTGGCGGCTCCCACTCGTCCGGGTCCCAGCCGGGGGGATACTGAACGTTGCGCCCCCAGGGGGTGCGCGCCTCGGCAGGGGTGTAGACGCCGTCGGGCCAGCGGGAGCCGAAGGGCTTGTGCTCTTCCTCGTAGTACGGCTCGCGCCAGTCCTTGCGCAGGGGGTGGCCGGCGAACCCCTCCCAGAGGAGGATGCGGCGCAGGTTGGGGTGCCCCTCAAACCGCACCCCCATCATGTCCCATACCTCCCGCTCCTGGAAGTTGGCCGCGGGCCAGATGGGCGTCAGCGAGGGGACCACCGGGTCGTCCTTCGGGGCACGGGTCTTGAGGGCCAGCAGCCCCTTGCCCCTGGAAATGGAGAGAAGGTGGTAGACCACCTCAAAGTAGTCCGGGTAGTCCACACTGGTGACGTTGGTGCAGTAGTCGTACCCCAGGTCGGGGTCGTCCCGCAGGTGTTTGGCGACCTCGGCCAGGCGGCCCTTCTCCACCACCAGTTCGTCCGGCTTCTCCGCGATCACGGCGTCGCCGAACCGGGCAGACCAGCGTGGTTCCTGGACCTGGGCTTCCTTGCCTTCGGGGATGTCGGCTGTCATTCCCTGCTACCTCCTCCGGGCCTGAAGGTCACGCTCTGTCGGGTTCGGGGCCGGACTCTCTGGCCGCCTGGGCCGCCGCTTTAATGGCGGGCACCTGGCGCGGGTCCACCAGGTCTGGCCCCAGGAAGGGGATGGGGCAGTCCTGGGCCGGTTCCTTGCTGTACCAGCGGACGGTCCGCACGGACTCGCGGCGCATCTTGGCGTGGATGGCCATGAAGCCTTCCAGGAGGGCTTCTGGCCGGGGCGGACAGCCAGGGACGTAGACGTCCACCGGCAGGAACTCGTCAATGCCCGAGACGACGTTGTACCCCTCTTTGAAGGGCCCACCGGAGCAAGCGCACGCGCCCATGGCCAGGACGTACTTGGGCTCCGGCATCTGGTTGTAGAGGCGCACCACCAGAGGGACCATCTTCTTGGTCACCGTGCCGGCCACGACCATCAGGTCGGCCTGGCGGGGCGAGGGGCGGGCCACCTCCATGCCGAAGCGGGCCTGGTCAAAGCGGGCTGCGCCAGCGGCCATCATCTCAATGGCGCAGCAGGCCAGGCCGAACGTGAGGGGCCAGAGGGAGTAGACGCGGGCTGTGTTGTAGATCCAATCCACCGAGGTCAAGAAGATGTTGCGCCGCAGAGAGGGGGGGACTTGAAGGGTCTGCTCGTCCATGGTCGCCGTTGCACCTCCGAGTGGTGGGGCGGGTTGGTCACCCCATTACCCTGGAGCCCCTTCCCTGCCTTCCTGGGGAAGGGGCAGCACTTTGTGTACAATGCCACAAAGCATCCAAGCCAGGAGTATACCGCGAACTCGGCCGGGGTGCAAGTCAGGCCCCGCGCTGTTACAGGGCTGACTCATTCTTATCATAGAACTCTGACGGCCTTCTGGCGCGGCAGACCGTAGGGCACGCCTCCCGGCGTGCCTTTGCGCCGGGAAGAGTGGTTGTAGCCTTCCCTTTTTACGACCTGTGGGCGTTCCCGCGCCGGTCCAGGCCGAGGCCCCCGGTCTGAAACGGCGGCTCCAACCCACCTTCGGCTCCTGGTGAGCGCTGGACGAGGGATCGCCCTTGCTTGTCATGGAGGTGCTGCGAGGCCGGGCGCGCCAGAGTTGCCCGGAAGCAGGACCCCTGCTATAATTCCCTTGCGCCTCGGGACCGAGGGCGGCTTCCCCCTCTGCGCCGCTGCCCGGGGAGGGAGAGAACGCGGAGGACGTGTTTCCCCCAAGAGAGGGCTCTATGGTTGCGCCGACCTCGCCACCTGACAGCCCCGCCTTCCGCCGGGTGCTGGCCGCTCTGCGGGGCGAACCTGTGGACCGCGTGCCCTTCGCCTTCTGGCGGCGCTTTCCGCGGGAGGAGGGCGACCCCGAAGCCCTGGCCGAGGCCACCTGGGCGTTCGCCCAGGACCTGGGCATGGACCTGGTGAGGTTGACGCCCGGGCCCTTCTACGCCGTGGAGGACTGGGGTGCCGAGGTGTCCTACCCCAGCCGCGGGGACGAGCCCCCCGTCCTGCAGCGCCCTCTGATCCGCACGCCAGAGGAGTGGCGCGACCTCCTCTCCCTGGACCTGGAGGCCGGCGCCCTGGCCCGCGAACTGGAAGCCCTGCGCTTGCTCCTCGCCCTGGTGCGGAAGCGGGTCCCCGTCCTGATGACGGTCTACAGCCCCCTCACCCTGGCCTACCAGATGGCCGGCGACCGTCTGCTGGACCACCTCCGCAAAGCCCCCCAGGCGGTGCACTTCGGCCTGGCGGTCATCGCTGAGACCACCGCTCGCCTGGCCAAGCATGCCTGCCGCCTGGGGGCGGATGGCCTCTTCTTCGTCGTCCACCTGGCCCCGCGCGCCCACCTGACCGAGGCCGAGCACCTCGCCTTCGGTGAACACTACGACCGGGTGGTCCTGGACCCCGTCCAGAGGCTCGCGGTCTGTACCGTGCTGCACCTGCGCGGAGGAGGGGCCTTCTTCCATCTGGCGGACCGCTACCCGGTGCAGGCTGTGCACTGGGAGGGAGGGGAGGGGGACTTCCCTCCGCTGGACCAAACCCTGGTCCTCACGAGCAAGGCCCTCGTGGGCGGGTTGCGGCCCGGGACGCTTCGCAAAGGCTCGCCCGAGGAGGCGGCCCAGGAGGCACGGCGTGCCCTGGAAGCCACCCAGGGCCGCCGCCTGATCCTGGCCCCCTCCGGCGACCTCCTCCCTGGCACCCCTGAGGAGAACCTCCTGGCCGTGCGGGAGGCGGTCTACGCGTTCTCGCCCTGATCCAACGGACCAGCCGGCTCCCTCTGCAAGAGGACCCGGATGATCTCCGTATCCTGGGCGCCGAACTGGTACTTGTACTCCTCTGCCCCTTGCAGGAAGTCAAACACGGTGCGGCCCGCTTCAATGGCATCCCGGATGGCGAAGGCCACGGCCGCCACCCCGGGGCTGATGCGCATGTAGCGCGGGTCGTAGCCGGAATTGTACACCCAGATACGGTCGGCGTAGTCAAAGCAGAGGAGCCCTGCCGCGGGCTCTCCCTCCACCTCCAGGAGGGAGAGCCACAGCCACCCCTGTTGGAGCAGGACCTCCGCCACGGCCCGGAAGAAGCCGGCCATCCGGTCGTCCATGAAGGCGTGCTTCGCCGGGCTGCTGGCCCGGTGGAGGGCCAGGAAGGTCTCCACAGCGGCCGGCAGGTCTTCCAGGGAGCCCACCCGCCCCCAGCGGAAGGAGGCTTCCCTCTGCAGACGGCGGAGTTTGCGGCGGAGTTCGTGGCGGTCCTTCTTGGAGAGCATCGCCAGGTAGGCCTCCCAGGTCTCCGGCAGGAGGATGACCGGGGAGACATCCTCCCGCATCCGGTGGAAGGTGAGCCCTCGCGCTTCTGCCAACACCGGCAGGATCTGGTGCGTGAGGGAGACTTCGGGGAGGTTGCACAGGTCCACCACGTCCCAGGGCGGCGCGTCCGCGCTGATGAGGAAGTCCACAAACGCCTGGAGGACAACCCCTTCTGCCCCAGCAGGGGCGATGACGTCCAAGTAGTCCGAGACCTCAATGCACCCCATCAAATTGAAGCGTCGTTCGTGGGGCGAACTCTCCAGGTAGAGGGGCACGATCCCCACCAGGTCCCCCCCGTCGCGCACTTCCAGGATGTAGAGGGCGCCGGTGCCCAGGTGCCGCCACCAGCTGGTCTGCCACTCCCAGGTCATGAAGAGGTTGTTGAACCGCCCGGCACGGACCAGGGCGTTCCACTGAGGACGCAGGCGGTCAAACGCGGTGGGAGCATCGTGAATGGTGAAGGCCATGTCCTTTTCCTCGCTTGATGCTGGAGGCATTATACCTCGGCCTGGGATGGGTGGCAAGGCCATTTGACATGCTTCCAACCCTGTGGTATATTGCCATTGACAACAGAAGACACGCTGGGGGAGCTCGGGGAGCCGGGCTGAGAGGTGGACCACGCCGCGGATCCCGCGGCACCGTCCCGACCCCTTGAACCTGACCTGGGTAATGCCGGCGTAGGGAAGCGTGGGATTTCAGGAAGCGCAGGGCCACCGGCCACCATCCAGGCGGTGGCCTTTTCGCGTGGAGCCCCCGCCGGCCCCAAGAGGCGAGAAATCTGCCCTACCATAGGGAGGTGGATTGTGAAAGCCCTCATCCTGGCCAATGGCCTCCTGGTCCATCCGGACCAGGTCCGCGCCCTGGCCCGGGAGGCGGACCTCCTCATCGCTGCCGACGGCGGGTGCGAGCATGCCCTGGCTCTGGGCCTGCACCCTCACCTGGTGGTGGGCGACCTGGACTCCCTCCCCCCGGAAACGCAGCGCGCTCTGGAAACCAGCGGGGCCGTCCTCCTCCGGTATCCTCCAGCCAAAGACGAGACCGACCTGGAACTGGCCCTCACACAGGCTGCAGCGCGCGGCGCTGACGAGATCGCCGTCTGCACAGCCCTGGGCGGCCGCACCGACCAGACCTTGGCCAACATCCTCCTGCTGGCGCTGCCAGAACTGGAGGGGCGGCGGTGCAGCATCGTGGAGGGGGAAGAGGCCGTGTTCCTGATCCGGAGCGGAGTGGAGGTGGCTGGCAAGCCGGGAGACCTCCTCTCCCTCATCCCCATCGGCGGGGACTGCCACGCCATCTGGACTGAGGGGCTGGAATACCCCCTGGCCGGTGGGTCCCTCTTCCTGGCGCGGGCAAGGGGCATTTCCAACGTTTTCACAGCGCCGTGGGCACGCATCCGCGTCGGCCAGGGGTTGCTCCTGGCGGTGCACCGGGCCCGGGAGGTGCGGACCACGTGGCCGGGCCTGACCTTGCTGGAGGGATAGGCAGGCTGGCAGCGAGACTCAACTGGGAGAAGGAGGTGTGGAAGTGGCCAACCCCGTGACGGTGAGTTTTGAGGTCATCCCCCTCTGCGAGGACCCGTACCCTGTGGTGGACCGGGCCATCGCCGTGGTGCAGCGGTCCGGCGTCCCCTACGAGGTGGGGCCCCACGAGACCACCATGGAGGGGGACCTGGACCAGTTGCTGGAGATCGTCAAGGCGGGGCACCGGGCCTGCTTTGAGGCCGGGGTTGCCCACGTGGTGACAGTGGTCAAGATCGTGGAGAGCATCCATGGGTCCACGATCCGGGAGAAGGTGGAGAAGTTCCGTGGCTGAGTCGGTGGAAAGGCACGGGTGGGAACAGCCGGGAGTCCTCCGGACGTGGGTGAACCGCAGGGCGCGGGAGCGGATGCCCGCCCTGCTCCTCCTCCTGGGGCTCCTGGTCCTCTGGGAATGCTTTGTCCTCTGGGGCGGCACGCCGCGGTGGATCCTGCCCAGCCCGTCGGACATCGTGCGGGCCGGCGTGGAGGCCGCGCCGCTCATGGCCCCCCACGTCTGGCAGACCCTCCTGGAGACGTGGCTGGGGCTGGTCCTGGCCCTGGCCGGGGGGCTGGTCCTGGCCCTGGCCATTGACCTCTCGTCGGTCCTGAGGCGGGCGCTGTATCCGCTCCTGGTGGCCTCGCAGACCATCCCCATCATGGCCCTGGCCCCCCTCCTCATCATCTGGTTCGGCTACGGCATCGTGCCCAAGGTGGTGGTCGTCTTCCTGGTCTGTTTTTTCCCCATCGCCATCAACACCGCCGACGGCCTGGCCAGTGCCGACCCGGAGATGCTCGCCCTCCTGCGGAGCATGGGGGCCACCCGCTGGCAGATCTTCACCCGGGTGCGGCTGCCCGGGGCCATGCCGGCCTTCTTCACTGGCCTCAAGATCGCCGTCACCTACAGCGTGGTCGGGGCCATCATCGGCGAGTGGGTGGGGGCGAGCCGGGGTCTGGGCATCTTCATGCTGCGGGCCTCCAACTCCTTCCTGACGGCGCGTGTCTTCGCCGCCATCGCCGTGACCTCGCTCCTCAGCATCGCCATGTTCCTGATGGTGGTGGGGATAGAGCGGGCGGTGCTGCGCTGGTACTACACCGCCGCCCGCCAGGAGCAGTGGGAGGAAGTGCGTTAGGGGGACCTCTCCTCCAGCCTCCTCCCCGCACGCGGGGAGGAGGTCAGGAGGTGGGGTCGTCGGAGACAAGGGGACGGCACGTCCGTGCCGCGTTACGAACCAGGTTGCACTGATCCGAACCTTTCAGGAGGTGAAGACATGGTTGCGAACCCGCATAGACCTATCGGTAGGACCGTGGGGCTGGCCCTCGTTGCGGTCCTGGGGGCGGCCCTCCTGGCCGGCTGTGCTGCCAGGCCAGCCGGCCCCATCCCGGTGACGATGATGCTGGACTGGGTGCCCAACACCAACCACACGGGCCTCTTCGTCGCCCTGGAGAAAGGGTGGTACGACGAGGAGGGCCTCAAGGTGGAGATCGTCCAGCCGGCGGAGGGGAGTACGCCGGTCCAGGTGGTGGCGGCGGGCAAGGCGGACTTCGTCATCTCCTACCAGGAGGAGATGACCCACGCCCGTGCCGAGAACATCCCGGTCGTCTCCCTGGCGGCCATCATCCAGCACAACACTTCGGGCTTCGCCTCGCCCAAGGAGAAGGGGATCACCCGGCCCAAGGACTTTGAGGGGAAGCGCTACGGAGCCTGGGGCTCGCCCATTGAGCGGGCCATGCTGGAGGTCCTCATGGCCTGCGACGGGGGCGATGTGGACAAGGTGGAGTTTGTCAACGTTGGCTGGGCCGACTACTTCGTCGTCACCGAGCGGGATGTGGACTTCGCCTGGGTCTTCTACGGCTGGACAGGGATTGAGGCTGAGTTGCGCGGCAAGCCCCTGAACATCATCATGCTGCGGGACTGGGCCCACTGCGTGCCGGACTACTACACGCCGGTCCTCGCCACCAGCGAGAAGGAGATCCAGGAGAAGCCGGACGTGGTGCGGCGCTTCATGCGGGCCACGGCGCGGGGGTACCAGTTCGCCATAGAGCACCCGGAGGAGGCGGCCGAGATCCTCATCAAGCACGCCCCCGAGAGCGACCCGGAACTCATCCGCCGCAGCCAGGCCTGGCTCAGCCAGGAATATCAATCCGATGCGCCGCGCTGGGGCGAGCAGAGCCTGGAGGTCTGGAAGCGCTACGCCGACTGGATGTACGAGAAGGGCGTCCTGCCGCGCAACATTGACGCCAGCAAGGCTTTCACCAACGATTTCCTGCCCAAGTAGGGGCGCAGCGGGAAGGGCGGGGGCGATCATCGGATCGCCCCCGCCCTTCCCTTTCGTGGGGCAGGGGCGCACAGCCGTGCGCCCCTGCTACACGTCGGAATTCCTTCGCGCCCTTCGGGGGGATCGGTGCTATTCCAGGCCCGAGAGGAGGGCCTCCAGTTCCTCGTCGCCGTCCTCGGGATCGTCGGCTGGTGGGTCCGTCGGCTCCACCTGCCGGTGTTCGGCCCGCAGGTGGATCTGGTCGTCCACCACCTCCACCACTACCGTGTCGCCCTCGCGGAACTCACCCGCCAGGATCCCCTCCGAGAGGGCGTCCTCCACCGTCTGCTCAATGAGCCGTTTGAGGGGCCGGGCGCCGAAGTCGCGGTTGTAGCCGTGCCTGGCCAGCCACTCGCGGGCTTCTTCCGTGAGTTCCAGGGCGATGCGCCGCTCCGCCAGGCGCTCCCGCACCTCCCGGAGTTCAATGTCCACGATCTGGCGGATCTGCTCCGGGGTAAGGCTGTGGAAGACGATCACCGCGTCCAGGCGGTTGCGGAACTCCGGCCGGAAGGTCCGTTCAAACTCCGCCAGCACCTTGCGGCGCATCTCCTTGTAGGCTGCTTCCTGGTCCTTGGGGTCTACCTCCTCTTCCCGGGTGGTGTAGCCCAGAGGGGCCTGTTGCTTGATGAGGTCGGCGCCGATGTTGGAGGTCATGATGATGATAGTGTTGCGGAAATCCACCTGGCGGCCCTTGGCGTCGCTGAGGTGCCCGTCCTCCATGATCTGGAGGAGCATGTTGAAGGCCTCGGGATGGGCCTTTTCAATTTCGTCAAAGCAGATGACGGAGTAGGGCCGCCGGCGCACCTGCTCGGTCAACTGGCCGGCCTCCTCGTACCCCACGTAGCCGGGCGGAGCGCCCACCAGGCGGGCCACCGTGTGCCGCTCCATGAACTCCGACATGTCCAGTTGGAGGAGGGCGTCCTCGCTGCCGAAGAGGAACTCGGCCAGGGTCTTGGCCAGGAGGGTCTTCCCCACGCCCGTGGGCCCCAGGAACATGAAGCACCCCACCGGGCGGCGGGGGTCCTTGAGCCCGGAGCGAGCCCGGCGCACTGCCTTGGCGATGGCGGCGATGGCCTCGTCCTGGCCCACCACACGGCGGTGGAGGGCTTCCTCCATCTTGAGGAGGCGTTCCGACTCCTCCTCCGCGATCTGGGTCACGGGGACGCCGGTCCACATGGCGATGACCTCGGCCACGTCCTCGGCCGTGACCTTAGGCCGTTCCAACTTCTCCCAGCCCTGGCGCAGTCGGCGCAGGTGCTCCTGCAGTTCAATCTCGCGGTAGCGGAGGTCGGCGGCGTCGTCGTACTGCTGGCGGTCCAGGGCCTCCTTCATCTGGCGGCGCAGGGCCTTCAGGCTCATGAAGGCTTCCCGGAGCCGGGCGGCCTGGGGGTTCTTGTACATCCGCACGCGGGAGGCCGCCTCGTCCAGGGCGTCTATGGCCTTGTCGGGCAGGAAGCGGTCCGGCACGTACCGCGCCGAGAGACGGGCGGCGGCGATGATCGCCTCATCGGTGATCTCCAGTTGGTGGTGCTCTTCGTAGCGGGCCTTGATGCCCCGCAGGATCTCCACCGTCTCCTCAATGGTCGGCTCTTCCACCAGGATGGGCTGGAACCGCCGCTCCAGGGCGGCATCGCCCTCAATGTACTTGCGGTACTCGTCCAGCGTGGTGGCGCCGATGCATTGGAGTTCGCCCCGGGAAAGGGCTGGCTTGAGGATGTTGGCCGCGTCCACGGCGCTGCCAGCCGAACCGGCCCCCACCAGCATGTGCAGTTCGTCGATGAAGAGGATGTTGTCGGAGTTGCGCAGTTCTTCTATGACCTTCTTGAGGCGCTCCTCAAACTGGCCCCGGTACATGGTCCCGGCCACCAGGCTGCCCACGTCCAGCATGATGACCCGCTTGTCCAGGAGCGGCTCCGGGACGTCGCCCATGACGATGCGCTGGGCCAGCCCCTCCACGATGGCCGTCTTGCCCACGCCTGGCTCCCCGATGAGGGCCGGGTTGTTCTTGGTGCGCCGGGAGAGGATCTGGACCACGCGCTCAATCTCTTTCTCGCGCCCGATCACGGGGTCCAGTTTGCCGGCTTCGGCCAGGGCGGTGAGGTCGGTGCCCATCTGGTCCAAGAGGGGCGTTTCCGTCTGGGCTGGCTTCTGCTGGCGGGAGGGGGTGGGGCGCCTCTGCTGTTGGGGCGGTAGGGCGGGCTGCGTCTCCCCCTGGCTGGCCCGGGCCTGGTTCTCCAGCATGACGCGGGCCGTCTGGAGGCGGATCTTCTCCAGGTCCAGCCCCATGCTCCGCAGGATGTCCACGGCGATCCCTTCCCCTTCCCGCACCAGCCCCAGGAGGATGTGCTCCGTGCCGATGTAGTGGTTGCCCATCAGCCGGGCCTCGTCCACAGCGTGCTTGAGGACGCGCTTCGTCCGCGGTGTCAGTTCCGGCGTCCCCGACGTGGGGTAAGTCCCCTCCCCCATCAGGCGTTCCACGGCTTCGGCGATCTCGCGAGGGTCCACGCCCAGTTGGCGCAGGACCTTGACGGCTACGCTATCTTCCTCCCGCACCAGGCCCAGCAACAGATGTTCCGTGCCGATATAGGCATGCCGGTGCCGGCGCGCTTCTTCCTGTGCTGCCCGCAGAACCCGCTTCGCCCGTTTGGTGAAACGGTCCAGTTTGTCCGTCATCTTGCACGCTCCCTGGGCCTTTTCCCCAATCTCCAGTAAAACTCGCCCACTCCCAATACGCTCTTCGTCCCCCCGATGTGCTGGCGTAGAAGCGCCGCACCAGGTTTCCTTCTGGGCCAAGGGCAACCAAGGGCCAGCCAGGAAACCTGACTGACCCTTGGGGAGAGACGTCTGAGCAGTGGGAACCGAGCCTCGGGCTTCCTTCCGCCTGCTCTCTCCCGCCTCCGCGAGAGGGGAGACAGGAGAGAGGCCGGTGCCTGGACCTTCGGCAGAGGGGCCTCCGTTTTTCAATGGGGCGTCAATCCTCCCCTCCAGCCTCGGGCTCGGCCTCTGCGTCGGCGGAAGCCGCGCGTCCCTCCCCTTGGCCTGTCTCTTTGGAAGGTTCCCAGTCCACCTCCGCGTACTCCTCGGCGGCCTGCTTCAGGCTCAGCCCCAGGCGGCGGCGTTCAGGTTCAATGCGCAGGATGCGCACCTTGACCACGTCGCCCTCTTTGACCACTTCGCGTGGGTGGGCCACATGGTACGGAGCCAGTTCCGAGACATGGATGAGCCCTTCCAGGCCAGAATCCAGCAGGGCAAAGGCCCCGAAGTCCGTGAGCCGCGTGATGGTGGCTTCCACGATCTGCCCGACGGCGTAGATCTGCTCCGCGAGGGACCAGGGTTCCGGCTCCAACTTCCGCAGGCTCAGGGCCACCCGCTGCCGTTCCCGGTCCACGCTCAGGATGTAGACCTCCACCTCGTCCCCTTCCCGCACCACCTCGGAAGGGTGTTCCACCCGCCGCCACGAGAGTTCGGAGACGTGGACGAGGCCGTCTACTCCCCCCAGGTCCACGAAGACGCCGAAGTCGCAGATGTTGCGCACGATCCCCCGGCGCCGGTCCCCTTCCCGCAGTTCTGAGAGGAGGCACTCCCGCTCCTGGCGGCGCTGCTCCCGCTCCGCGGCACGCTCCGAGAGGATCAGGCGGTTGCGGACACGGTCCACCTCCAGGACTTTGGCCCGCACTCTGGTGCCCACGGCATCCTGCCAGGGGACCTCCCTGGGGGCTCCCGATCGGCGCTGGGCGCGGCGGTCAGGGCTCAGTTGGGAGGCAGGGATGAACCCCCGCAAGCGCCCCACGCCAACCACCAGGCCGCCCCGGTTGGCCTCCAGGACGGGCACTTCCACCGTCTCCCCAGAGCGGCGCCACCGGTTGGCCAGCACCCAGTCCTGCTCCTGCTGGGCCTTGGAAAGGGAGAGGATGACATGGCCGTCCCGGTCCTCGGGCCACACCACGTAGGCCATCACCTCGTCGCCTACGTGCAGGCTTCTGAGGAACTGGGGGTCCAGGCGTTCCAAGTCCCGGCTGGTGACGATCCCCTCCGTCTTGCCTCCGATGTCCACCAGGATTTCGGTAGGACTGAGGCTGACGATGACGCCCTCGACGAGGTCTCCCCGTTGAAAGGTCGGGAGGCTCAGGTACTGGTCCACCATCTCCGCCATGAGGTGGAAGTCCTCGGTCGGCGTTCGTTGCCTCCCTACCCCTGCACCGGTGCCCTGCACATCCATGCAGCCCTCTCCTCCTCCACCGACCCGCCGGGGTTTGGCTTTATTATACCCTGAGTGGCGCCAAAAGGCAAGCGCTCGCAAATGCCAACCCAGGGCTGTCTCGTTTTTGCAGAAGGGGGGCTGAACCGCTCTTCCCGGCGCAGAGGGCGCGCCAGGAGGCGTGCCCTACGGTCTGCTTGCCGGTGGGGCCTGGCAGGGGCAACGGCCACCCACAAGCCCAGGGGGCCCGTTTTCCGTCTCCGCCGTTTGCCGGTATAATACGGCAACATCTGAGGTGGAACGCGCGCCGTTCCGCCGCGATCCTGCGTCGGACGGATCGGGAGAGGGGCACATGCGCATCGCCATCACCGGGTGCAAGGGGCAACTGGGCAGGGCCCTGCAGGAGGCTCTGGCAGGGCACGACCTCCTGTGCCTGGACCTGCCGGAGCACGATATCTGCAACGGGCCGGCCATCCGCCGGACCCTCGGCGAGTTCGCGCCCGAGGTGGTCGTGCACTGCGCGGCCATGACCCACGTGGACGGGTGCGAGCGCGACCCGGACGCGGCCTACCGCATCAACGGGCTGGGCACGCAGAACGTGGCCCTGGCCTGCCAGGACGTCGGCGCGGCTCTGGTGTACGTGAGCACCAACGAGGTCTTTGATGGCCGGGCCACCCGGCCCTAC
This sequence comes from Anaerolineae bacterium, assembly GCA_049969295.1. Classification (GTDB taxonomy): domain Bacteria; phylum Chloroflexota; class Anaerolineae; order DTPP01; family DTPP01; genus DAOTYM01. The sequence goes on from JBMFPD010000012.1 coordinate 20,993, forward strand.
CTGGAGTGGGACCCGCCCAACCCCGTCGGTGCGTACGGCCGCTCCAAATGGGCAGGGGAGCGCTTCACCCAGATGCTTCTCTCCCGCTTCTACATCGTGCGCACGGCCTGGCTCTACGCCCGCGGGGGGAACAACTTCGTCTCCAAGATCCTGCGCGCTGCAGACGAGCGGGGGGAACTGGCCGTGGTCACCGACGAGGTGAGCAGCCCCACCTACGCCCCCGACCTGGCCGAGGCCATCGTGAAACTCGTCCAGACGCATCATTACGGCGTCTATCACTTCGTGAACGAGGGCGTCTGCTCGCGGTAC
>JBMFPD010000013.1:0-20786 GCA_049969295.1 Anaerolineae bacterium
CTGGCTGTTCCAGCGACGCAGCCCGGGTGAGAGGACCTGAAGAAGTGCCCCTTCCCGGGAGCCCGAAGGTTCCGCTTCTGCGGATGGAAGAGGCCTCCTACTGCTACCCGAACGGCGTCTGGGGTGTGCAGGAGGTGGACCTGACCATCCCGCCGGGCAAGTTCCTGGCGGTGGTGGGGCAGAACGGCGCGGGGAAATCCACCTTGGCGCGGCTCCTGAACGGCCTGCTGCGGCCGACGGCAGGCCAGGTGTGGGTCGGGGACGTGCGCACGGCGGAACGCAGGGTGGGGGAACTGGCCCGCTGGGTGGGGCTGTGCTTCCAGAACCCCGATGCCCAGATCTTCAGCGACTCCGTGGCGGCGGAGGTGGAGTTCGGTCTGCGCAACCTGGGCCTTCCGCCGGAGGAGCGCCGCCGACGCGTCCACGAGGCGTTGGAGCGGTTCGGGCTCCTCGGCTGTGCGGACGTACCGCCCGCGCTCCTCGGCTTTGGCGACCGGCGGAAGGTAACTCTGGCCGCCCTCTACGCCATGCGGCCGCCGGTCTGGGTGCTGGACGAGCCGACCGCGGGCCTGGATGCCCGCACGGAGGACGCGCTCATGGCCCTCCTGCACGAACTCCACGCGGAGGGGCACACGGTCCTCTTCATCACCCACGACATGCGCCTGGTGGCGGCCCATGCCCCACGGGTCCTGGTGATGGGGGAAGGGAGGGTTCTCTGGCAGGGGGCCACGCGCGACCTCTTCCGCCGGGGGGAGGTGCTGGCACAGGCGCACCTGGTCCCGCCTCCGGTGACTGCCCTCTCTCTGGACCTGGAGCCCCTGGGGGTGCCCGCGCCGGCCCTGACGGTGGACGAGTTCGTGGAGGGCTTGCCGTGGTGAGCGCGGGGTTTGACCTGTACGTGCCGGGGGAGTCGCCCCTCCACCGGCTGGACCCGCGGGTCAAACTGCTGGGCGTCCTCGGCGGGACAGTGCTCCTCCTCGCCTGGGGCAACCTGCCCCTGCTCCTCTTCGTCCTGCTCCTGCTGCACGGGCTCCTCCTTGCAGCCCGCGTCCCCGGGGAAAGGCTCCGGTGGGCCTGGGGTGTCCTCCTGCCGGTGACGGTGATGATCCCCCTCCTGTGGCCTCTCTTCGGCTACGCGGGAGGTCCGGTCCTCTGGGCATGGGGGCCGGTGCGGGTCGGTGCTCTGGACCTCCTGCAGGGGCTGGCCATGGCGGCCCGGGTGGATGCGTTGGCTTTCCTCTACTTTGCCTGGCTGTTCACCACGGACCAGACGCGCCTTGTGCGGGGGTTCGTGCGGCTGGGCCTCCCCTATGCGTGGGGGCTGACCCTGACCATCGCCCTCAGGTACCTGCCCACCTTCTACGGGACCTACCTGGCCGTGCGGGATGCCCAGCAGGCGAGGGGGCTCGTCCTAGGGGTGGGGCACCCCGTGCAGAGGCTGCGGGCCTTTCTGCCCATCCTCACGGCGGTGATCATCCAGGCCCTGCGCACGACGGAGAACCTGGCCCGCGCCTTGGAGGCGCGGGGGTTCGGCGCGCCGTACCCCCGGACCTGCCTGCAGGAGATCCACATGCGTCCGGGCGATTGGCTAGCCCTGGGGAGCCTTCTGGCCTGCCTCGGGGTGCTCCTCATGGCGCGCTTCGCCTGGGGCTTCGGCGCGCCCCTCCTCCGCTTGTGGTAGGCGCGCAGGGCCGTGCGCCCGACACAGCCTCAGGGTTGTGGTGCGGTGCGCCAGCGCTGTCTGGAGGGGCGGCAGTCGCCGCTGTGTCCCCCCTCCTTAATTGCCCCCGGTGAGGCAGGGGATGGTCATGGGGCCTTCCGGCAGGACGCAGAGGGTGGCATCGGGACCGTAGCGCCGGAGGAGCATGGCGACCGTCTCTTCAATGGAAAGGCAGGGCTTGAGCATGGCCCCGCGGATGGCCTCCTCGCTCAGGTAGGTGCTGTAGACGTAGACCTCGGCCTTCATCTGCACGAGGGCCTGGACCTGGGCTTCCCACTGGTCCTGGCAGAGGAAACCGGGGGCCTGGACCATCTCCAGAAGGCGCGCCGGGGTGCCTGCCTCCCGCAGGAGGCGGCCGTACTCTCCGTGGTCGGGGATGCCGTCCCAGCACTCCGCAGCGAGGATGATGCTCCCCCCTTCCTTGACCACCCGTGCGGCCGCCGACATCCCTTTAACGGCCTGGTACAGGTTGAGGTCCAGGGGGTAGCCCGAGTTGCTGGTGATGACGATGTCAAAAGGCCTCTCCACGGGCACCATGGCCGTGGCAGCGACAAAGCGCGCCCCGGCCTGGTGGGCCTGGAGCAGGTCCCCGGCGAAGACGCCGGTGATCTGGTGGTCCCGGTTCAGGGTCACGTTGAAGAGGAAGGTGGGGGAGGTCATGAGGGCCACCTCCCGCATCTCCTCCCAGATGGGGTTCCCCTCGGTGATGCCCCAGGTGGCCTGGGGGTGGCCGATCATGGAGGCGCTGTGGTTCAGGAGGATGGCGCGGGCATCGGCCAGGCCGGGGAGGACAGCCTTCGGTCCCCCAGAGTACCCGGCGAAGAAATGCGGCTCAATGAAACCGGTGAGGATTTTGACGTCGGCTTCCATGTAGGCTCGGTTGAGCGCTACCTCGTGGCCGAAGGAAGTACGGCCCAGGGGGACCAGGTTGGCTGCGTCATAGGGGTCGTGCTGGATGATGCGGTAGGCTTCCACGATGGCATCGCCCAGCATCTCCCGCAGTTCTGCGGGCGTGTTGGGCCGGTGGGTCCCCAGGGCGTTGATGAGGGTGATCTGCTCGCGGGGCACGTGGTCCAGTTCGTCCAGGAGGACGGAGAGCATCCGCTCCCTGGGTTGGGGGCGGGTGAGGTCGCTGAAGACGACGGCGACGGTGTCGGTGCTGCGGACGAGGTCCCGCAGGGGCGGCGTTCCCCTGGGGTGGCACAGCGCTTCCCGCAGGGCCCGTTCCTCGTCCCGGAGCCCCGGCACGTAGCGGGGCTCCAGCACCGTCACGTTGCGGTCTGGGAGGTCCACCCAGAGCCCTTCCCTGCCGTAGGCGAGCCTGACCCTCATCTTTCCCCCTCGTTTTCGGACACGTTGCGGATGCGGTGGAGGTCTCCGTCCCGCGCCGCCTCCAGGATGGGGCCCATGTAGTCGTCCACCATGTCGGGAGTCAGGGGCACGGGCATGTTCCGCAGTTTCATCTCCAGTTGGGGGTCCCTGGCCGCCTGGAGGGCCCGCTGGATGTGCCCCTCGGTGAACCCTTCCACCTCGCGCAGCGTTGTGGGCAGGCCCACGCGCCGCAGGAGTTCCTGCATGGCCTCCGCCACGGCCAGGCCCAGGTCCCGCCCCCTCAGACGCTCCACGGGGGCGTGGGTGAGGCCGGCCTCCCGGAAGACCTGGCCCAGGGCGCGGAGAGGCCGCTCTATGGCTGGGGCGAAGAAGACGGTGTAGTAGGGGTTCATGAGAGCGCAGGCCCGGCCGTGGGGGAGGATGTCCACCAGGGAGAAACTGGTGAGGTGCCCGCCACTCGTCCCACCGATCATGATGGCGTAGGCCCCCAGGTCCGTGCCCAGGCCCAGGGCCTCCCGGGCCTCCAGGTCGGAGGGGTCGCGCACGGCCCGCTCCACGTAGCCCACGAGGAGGCGGGTGCCCACGAGGGCCATGGCCTCGGCCCGCTCGTACGCCTCCTGCCCCACCAGGCTGTAGAGGACCTCCACCAGGTGCGAGAGGCCGTCCATGGCCCCGTCGGCGGTGAACTGGGGGGACATGGAGACGGTCACGTCGTACTGGAAGGCGGCGCGCGGCGGGACGATGGCCTCGTCCACGATCAGTTTCTTCTGGGCGGTGGCCAGGTCCGTGATGTTGGAATACTTGGTGAGATGGGCGCCGGAACTGGCGGCCATCTGCACGGCCACAAGGGGGGTGAGGGGGCGCCCTCTCTCCCTGAGCGCGGCGGACACGAGCCCCACGCCGAAGTACTGGTCCAGGGGGCCGCCGAGGTCCTTGAGGACGAGGGCGGCCTTGGCCGCGTCCAGGGTGCTGCCACCGCCGATGGCCACGACCACGTCCGGGGCCAGGCGGCGGAGGTCGTCCGTCAGGCGGAAGACGTCCTCCCGCGGGGCGTTGGGGCGGGCGCCGGGGACCTTGCTCAGGAGGGCGACGCCAGCCCTCTGGAGGGAGGCCTTCACGACCTGGGCGACCTTCTGGCTTGCCTCCGAAGTCCCTGCGACGAGGGCAGCGCGGCGGCCCAGTTGGGCGGTGAGGGGGCCGACCTCCTCCAGCGCGCCTGCGCCGAAGGCGTAGCGGTCCCCCTTGAACTCCCGGAGGTACGACCGTGCAGCCTGGAAATCGGACATGCCACGCTCCTGGACTTGAGGATGCTTCGGGCTGGTATTATAGCGGGGAGGGGAGAGGGCGTCAAAAGGGCGGCGGCGTGCCCTACGGTCTGCCGCGCCAGAAGGCTGTCAGAGTTCTACAAGAATGAGTCGGGCCTGAAAATGGAACAAACGTTCTATTGACAAGAGGCGGAAAATGTGGTATGCTATAGACGTCTGGGCATTAGAGGTCTAGTTGTCAGAGGACTTACGTACTATGCAACCCTTCTTCAAGCGAAGGTACCTGACGGCGACGGAGATGGTCTCCGAACAGATTCGGGAGGCCATCATGAACGGTGACCTGGCCCCCGGTGCCCAGTTGCCTCCTGAAACGGAACTGGTGGAGATGTTCGGCGTTTCGCGGGGCACCTTGCGGGAGTCCCTGCGCATGCTAGAAGAGCAGGGGCTGATCATCCGGCGCCACGGCAAAGGGACCTTCGTCCGGGCTCGCCCCATTCTGAAGAACCTCAGCGTCAACTACGGCATCACCGACATGATCGCCTCGGCCGGGTACACACCGGGCACAGCCTACCTGGACCTTCGGGAGGAGGCAGCCGACCCGGAGACCGCCAAGAACCTGGAGATACAGCCCGGTTCCGAAGTGATCGTGGTGGAGCGCACCCGCACGGCCGATGGACAGCCGGTCGTGTTTTCGGTAGATATCTTCCCCAAGTCCCTCCTCCGCGTGTCCCTTGAGAACCTCCAATGTCTCCGAGAGCGCTCTATCTACGAGTACTTCCAGACGGAGTGGGGCTTGAGCATTCACCACGGTGTGGCGAGGCTCGCCCCTGTCGCTGCGGATAAGGCCCTGGCCCGCCGGCTCAGCATCCGAGAAGGAGCGCCGCTCCTCTACATCCTGCAGGTGGATTACCTGAGCGACGAGCGGCCAGTCCTCCTTTCGCACGAGTACCATGTTCCGGGCGCGTTTGAGATCACCGTGTACAGGTCCGGGCCTGGGGGAGCCGTCCAGGGGCCCAGGGGTACGTCCAGCGCCTGAACCTGTACCGAAGACGTGGCTAGAAAGGGGGTGGTAGACGGGGGACAACCAAGGCAACTTGCTTGAGGTCGGGAGATCGTGCAGTTGAGGAGACAAGGAGGTTTGTCCATGAAGGAGAGGCTGCCACACCTGCTGGCCTTGGCCGTGCTTCTAGCGCTCGTAGTGAGCAGTTGTGCCCCGGCGGCGACGCCGACGCCAGCACCTCCACCACCGCCGACAAAAGAGGAGGCCAAACCCACGCAGCCTCCTGCCAAGGAGGCGTGGTCCCTGGCCAAAGCCGCCGAGCCCTGGAAAGGGGAGACCCTCCGGCTGATCGGCGAGGCCCTCCCCCCGCTGGAAGCCCTGGAGAAACTCAAATCGCAGTTTGAAGAGCAGACGGGCGTCAAGGTCATCATTGAGGGCCTGGGGCACGAGGAAGCCGTGGAGAAGGTTACCCTGGACTTCGCCGGGCAGACGGGCATCCACGACATCGTGCTGCAGCCCCACCGGGCCATCGGCAAACTGGTGGACCAGGGCTGGGTGCGCCCCATTGACGAGTTCTACAACGACCCCAACCTCCGCGACCCCAACTTCAGTTTTGAGCAGAACATCCTGAACCAGGAATGGTTCCGGGAGACCTGCACTTACAACGACAAGATCTACGCCCTCCCCTTCCACTTCATCAGCATGTACCTCTGGTACCGGTACGACTGGTTTGAGCATCCGGACGAGAAGGCCGCCTTCAAGGCCAAGTACGGGTACGACCTGCCGTCGCCTCCGGTGACGTGGAAGGAATACCGAGACGTAGCCGAGTTCTTCACCCGCAAGTCGGGCGAGACCCTGGCGGGCGAGGTCCTGGACCATGACGTCTACGGCCACACCTGGAGTGGGGCGCGGCACGTCTCCACCTGGTACGACTACCTGAACATCCTCTACGCCTTCGGCGGGCGGGACATTGAACTTCCCGAAAACCGCGGCGATCGGTACGGAAAGATCACCGTGAACTCCGACATCGCCGTGGAAGCCCTGCAGACCATCATTGACCTGCTCCCCTACGCTCCGCCGGGCACCCTCCGCTACACCTGGGATGAGAAGCAGGCAGCCCAGCAGTCGGGCCTGGTGGCCATGGCCATCCAGTGGGACGACGCCACCTTCGCCGTGGAGGATCCGGAGCAGTCCACTGCTGCTGGCAAGATCGCCTACAGCGGCGTGCCCATCGGCCGGGAGAAGATGACCCAGATTGAGGGCTGGAGCTATTTCATCCCCACCAGCGCCAAGAAGCCCGGCCTGTCCTGGCTCTTCATCCAGTGGGCCATGGGCAAGGACGTCCAGATCGCCCAGATGAAACTGGGTGGCGAATCCGGCCTGCGCTCCACCTACGACGACCCCGATGTCGCCAACATCCCGTACGTGCCCACGGCCGTCTACCTGAAGACCGGTGGGAAACTGGTCCTCAAGGTGCGGGAAGAAGGGGCGCCCAACGGGGTGGGCGTGCCGCGGCGCTACCTGGAGGCAGTGAACCCGAAGACGGGGGATACCTCGGTGACCCTCGTAGCCAAGCCCAAGTGGCCAGAAGAAGAGAAATACACCGAGGCGATCATCCTGTACGTCAACCGCGCCCTCACGGGGGAACTGTCTCCCAAGCAAGCCCTGGACGAACTCGCGGTGGAGTTGGAGAAGATCCTGCCCAAGTAAGCACGGCGGGCGGGCGAGGCCAGGACCGACCCTGCAAGCCAAGGCCCTGGGCCTCCCCGCCCCACCACTCGTTCGTTATACTACGCTCTCTTTTCTTGAGCAAGTTCACGCAGGCAAGGAGGTGACCATGCACTCCCTGGGCAAGGAAATCCGGCTCAAGAGGCTCATCCGTCAGGAGACGAACTCCTCGGTCATCTGCGCGCTGGACCATGGCATGACCTCCCCCACGTTCCTGAGCGGGCTCCGGGACATGAAGGCGCGGGTCCGGGAGGCCCAGGCAGGGGGGGCCAACGTGTTCATGTTGAGCAAGGGCTTCGCCCGCATCGTGGTGGACGAACTCCACCGGGAGACGTCTTTCGCCATGATGCTCTCTGCGGCCGCGGCCGGGTGCCCCAAGCCCAACATCATCGTGGAGATCGGGCAGGTTGAGGAGGCCCTCCGCCTGGGGGCGGATGCGGTGGTCGTCTACGTGGCCCTCAACGGCGAGAACGAACCGGAGATGATCCACTTCGTCGCCAGGGTGGGGGGCGAGTGCGAGCGGTTGGGCATGCCCTTCATCGCTGAGGCGGAGTACCCTTCTGCCTACGCCTCTCTGGAGACCCTCAAGCAGGAATACGGGTACGAGTACCTCCTGCGCAACTCCCGCCTGTGCGCCGAGTTAGGGGCGGACATCGTCAAGACCAACTGGCCCGGTGACCCGGACCTGTTCGCCAAGATCGTGCAGGCCACGCAGGTGCCCATGGTCGTGGCGGGGGGGACCCTCGTCAGCGACGAGGAACTTCTCAAACGGATGGAACTGGCCATGCAGGCAGGGGCGATCGGCTGCTCCGTCGGCCGGAACATCTTCCAGCACGAGAACCCCTTCGCCATGACCCGCGCCCTGGCGCGCGTGATCCACGAGCGGTGGCCTGCCAAGGACGCGCTGGAGGAACTGCGGGCAACCCTGGCCCAGGGGAAGCGGTGAGCAGCCCCCGTTCTTCCGTAGTGCCCACTCACCCTCTCTATGGAGGAGGCGTGCATGCGAGCGGCTGTCCTGTACGGCGTGGAAGATATCCGAATTGAAGAGGTGCCGAAGCCAGAGTGCCCGGAGGACGGGTTGCTCCTGAAGGTGGTCGCCTGCGGCATCTGCGGGACCGATGCCCGGACCTACTTCAACGGGGACGAACGGGCAAAGCCCCCCTGGATCCTGGGCCACGAGGTGGCGGGCGTTGTGGCGGAGGTCGGCCCGGCCGCGCGCCAGGAGACCGACGCCCGTGAGGGAGACCGGATCCACGTCATCTCCACGCTGGCGTGCGGGCGGTGCGAGTACTGCCGCATGGGGCTGGAGAACCTCTGCGTGGAACGGGGGCTCCTGGGGTACTGGCCGCACCCCGGAGGGTACGCGGAGTACATGCCCATCGCCCGGGTGGCCCTGCGCAATGTCATGAAACTGCCAGATGACCTTCCCTTTGAGCATGCCACGCTCATTGACCCCTTCTCCGATGCCCTGAACGGCGTGGAAAGGCTCCAGGTGGAACTGGGGGATACGGTGGTGGTGATCGGCGCAGGGCCCATCGGGACGCTCCAGGCGCAGGTGGCGCGGGCTCGGGGGGCCTTCCGGGTGATCCTCGTGGAGATCAACCAGCAGAGGCTGGCTCGCTCCAGGGGCATCCTGGGGGAAGACCGCATGGTCTACCTGTCTTCCGAAACCGGAGACACGGTGGAAGCCGTCCTGGACCTGACCGGAGGGAAGGGAGCCGAGCGCATCATCGTCGCCTGCTCTTCCGGACAGGCCCAGGAGGATGCACTGCGCATGGCCAAGAAACGCGCTCGGATCGTCTACTTCGGTGGCCTCCCCAGAGGGAAGCCCACGATCCAGTTCGCCAGCAACTACCTCCACTACGGCGAGATTGAGGTCACCGGGGCCTACGCCTCCAACTACAAGCAGCAGTACCAGGCCATGGCCATGATCCACTCCGGTGCCATTCCAGCGGACAAGTACATCACCCACATCCTCCCCCTCGCGGAGATCGCGCAGGGGTTTGAACTCATCCGCCGAGGGGAGTCGCTCAAAGTGGTGATCAAACCGTAGGCAACGGCGGGAGGAGCGGAAACCCATGAATATCGGCGATAAATTGACCTGGGCGTATCGGTCCCTTTTCATCCTCATGCTGCTCTGGCTGCGCTTTGTGGACCCCTATGGAGTCCCCAGTTGGGCCATGTTCGGGGTCTGGGCCGTGATCCTCTACTTCCTGTTTCGCAAGTCGGGCAAGGGCCGGGAGACCGCGGGCAAGGGGCAGGAAGGATAGGGGGTGAACCATGGCCAGTGTGACGCTGAAACATGTCTGGAAGATTTACGAAGGCAAGGTGATCGCCGTCAAGGACCTGAGCATCCGCTGCGAACAAGGGGAGTTCTTCGCCCTGCTGGGCCCGTCCGGGTGTGGCAAATCCTCCACTCTGCGCATGATCGCCGGGCTGGAGGAGATCACCAGAGGCGAGATCTGGTTTGATGACACCCTGGTCAACTCTCTCAGGCCTCGCCAGCGCAATGTGGCCATGGTCTTTGAGACCTACGCCCTGTACCCTTACCTGAGCGTGTACGACAACATTGCCTTCCCCCTGCGGTTGAGGGGGCTCAGCAAGGATGAGATTGACCGCCGGGTCCGCTGGGCAGCCGACTTCCTGGGGATCACGGATATCCTCCACGTTGGGGTCAGGGGGCTGAGCAGTGGGCAGATGCAGAGTGTGGGGATCGGCCGAGCCATCGTCCGCGAGCCCTCCGTGCTCCTCATGGACGAGCCCATCTCCCACCTGGAGGCGCACCAGCGGGCCAGGATGCGCGAGGAACTGGTCAAACTGCACAACCGGCTGGAGACCACCACCATCTATGTCACCCACGACCAGGTGGAAGCCATGACCATGGCCGACCGCATCGCGGTGATGAACCTGGGTGAACTGCAGCAGGTGGGGACGCCCAAGGAAGTGTACGAGCAGCCCCGGACCGAGTTCGTGGGAGGGTTCATCGGCGAACCGCCGATGAACTTCGCCGACGGAGACCTGCAGCAGGAGGATGGTCGGTTCTACGTCGTGTCACCGTCGTTCAAGGTGGCCCTCGGTCCGATGTTGTCAGAGCGGCTCCAATCCTACCGGGGGCCCTCGCAGGTGAGGTTGGGCATCCGGCCAGAGAACATCGGGGTGAGCCTGGAACCCGGAGAGGGCCTGGTGGCGGCCACGGTGTTCCACCTGGAGCCTCAGGGAGAGCGGACCATCCTGAGCGCGAGGTTGGCTAGCGGGGAACTGTTCCTCGTGATCGTGGGCCCGGACTTCTGGGCGGACCTGGATTCGCCTGTGTACCTGGATTTCAAGGGGCCCATCCATGTCTTCCGCGCTGAGAATGGCCTCAACGTGCTCTACGACTGACGTCCGGCGCAGAGGTTCGGGTTGCAATTTCCCTCTTTTGCGGAGGTAACGGATGGCCAAGGTCACGGTTCGGAACCTGTGGAAGCGGTACGGCGACGTGCAGGCCCTGCGGGACCTCTCGTTTGAGTGCGCCGAGGGCGAGTTCTTCTGCCTCCTTGGCCCAGCAGGGGCCGGGAAGACCACAACCATCAAGATCATCGCGGGCATAGAGTCGCCCGACCGAGGGGAGATCTTCTTCGGCGAGCAACCTGTGACGGACCTCCCACCCTGGGAGCGAGATGTCGCAGTGGCCTTTGAGACCTACGCCCTCTATCCCCAGAGGACGGTCCGCGAAAACCTCAGTTTCCCCTTGCGGGCACCCTCTCGGAAGGAGAAGCTGTCGGAGGCGGAGATTGAGAAGCGGGTGGTGGAGGTGGCGGAACTCCTCGGGATCGGCGACCTCCTGGACCGGCTGCCCAGGCAACTTTCGGGTGGGCAGCGGCAGCGGGTGGCGCTGGGGCGGGCCCTGGTGCGGAAGCCGGCGGTCTACCTGCTGGACGAGCCCATCGCCCACCTGGATGCCAAATTGCGGCACCGGATGCGGGGTGAACTGAAGCGGATCCAGCGGGAATTGGGGGTGACCACCCTCTACACCACCCCGGACCAACTGGAGGCCCTCTCCTTGGCCGACCACATGGTGGTGCTCAACGAGGGGAAAGCAGAGCAGGCGGGGTCCCCCGACGAGATTTACGAGCGGCCGGCCAATGTCTTCGTGGCCCGCTTCGTGGGCGACCCACCTATGAACATCCTGGGAGCCACCCTGGATGGGGATGGGCTGCTCGTCCAGGGGACTCTGCGCCTCGCCCTGCCCCCCGCGGTGCAGCAGGCGCTGGTCCAGCAGGTCAATGGGAAGGCTGTGCTCTTCGGCATCCGACCCAAGGATGTGCAGGTGGTCGCCCCTTCGGCAGAAGAAGCCCATCTGGTGGCTGCTGTGGACCACGTTCAGGTGCTGGGGGAGACTTCGGTCCTCACGGTGACGGGTGAACAAATTGGCCTGCGGGTCAAGGCCGCTACACACCTGGCCCCAGCCCGCGGGGAGACGGTGGGGCTTGTCTTTGACCTGACCAACGCGCACTACTTTGACGCCCAGACAGAGGTGAGGGTCGCGTTGGACTAAGCCCTTGCCTTCTCCGGGCGTTGGGTTGGCACGACAGGGTGAATGTGCCCAAGGAGGGTGAGCATGCGGAGCAAGCGCTACATCGCCTGGTGGGTGGCCCCGGCAGCCATCCTGTTCCTGTGCATCATCTTGGTTCCCTTCATCATCGCCCTGACTTTCAGTTTCCGGGCCTTCAGTTTCACGGATTCCACGGCGACAGGGCAGTTTGTGGGGATGGACAACTACCGGAAGTTGGTCTTTGACAGGGACTTCTACAACGCCTTCCGAGTCACATTCCTGTACATGATCCCAGCGCTGATCCTGCAAGGAGGCCTGGGCCTCCTCATGGCCCTGGTCATGTCCGGCGCTGTGCGCCGGGCGAGGATCCTGATCCCCATCATGCTGCTTCCCACCCTTCTGACCCCGGTGGTCATCGGGCTTGTGGGGACCCTGGTCCTGAACCCCGACTTCGGCGTGCTGGGCATGTTCCTCTACCGCACCGGCATCATCAAGGAAACGGTGCTCGGCAGCGCCAAGTGGGCTCTCCCGGCCATCATCCTGGTGGATACCTACCAGTGGACGCCCTTTGTGGCGGTGATCCTGGCCGCGGGCCTCCTGGGGCTGCCCAAGGAGCCGTACGAGGCAGCAGAAGTGGACGGGGCGAGCCCCCTGCAGACCTTCTTCCGGGTGACCATGCCGCTCCTGTGGCCGTACTTCGTGGTGGCCATGCTGATCCGCACCATTGATGCCTTCCGCATCTTTGACATCATCTGGGTGATGACCCACGGCGGTCCAGGCACGGCCACCGAAGCAGTGGCGGTCTACGCCTACCGGCATACCTTCCGCTACTGGGACTTCGGCTACGGGTCGGCGCTCATCATGGTGCTGTTCGTGTTCATCTCCATCATGGTGGAGTACCTGTACAAGGCCCTGCAGCGGTGGCAGCGGGCTGGGGCTGTATAGATAGAGAGGAGGTAGATCATGGCAGATGTGGCGGTCACAGAAGCGAGGGCAGTGGTCGCGGCGCCCCCCACGGAACGTTCGCAGCGGTGGTTGCGCTGGGGCTCCTATGCCCTGACGGCGTTGATGGTGGTCCTCTTCCTCTTCCCCTGGCTGTGGGTCTTCAGCCTGGGGTTCAAGACCCGTGCCCAGATCCTCAGCCCCAACATCGTGTGGATCTGGAAGCCGACCCTGGTCAACTTCCAGCGGGTCCTGATTGAGAAGGGGTACTGGCACCTGATCGTCAACTCGCTGATCATCGCCGTGGCTGCGGTCACCCTGTGCATGCTCATCGGCGTGCCAGCGGCCTACGCCTTCTCCCGGTTCCCCATCCCGGGCAAGGAAGGGTGGTTCTACATGATCCTCACCTTCCGCATGGCCCCGGCCGTGATCCTGGCCTTGCCACTGTACGTCATCTTCGCCCGGCTGAGGCTGCTGGGGACGTATGTGGCCCCTATCCTGGCCCACTGCACCTTCACCCTGCCCTTCGTCATCTGGCTGATGCGCAGTTTCTTCGACGACATCCCCAAGGAGATTGACGCCGCAGCCATGACGGACGGGTACACCCGCTGGGGGGCCTTCTGGCATGCCGTGTTGCCCCTGGTGAAGTCCGGCATCGTGGCCGTGGCCCTGTTCTCCATCATCTTCTCCTGGAACGAGTTCCTGTACGGCCTGATCCTCACCAGCGACCAGACGCGCCCGGTCGCCTCGCAGATCCCCTCCCTCATCCGGCCGCACGGTACCCTCTGGGGCGAGGTCTGCGCGCTCTCCACCGTTGCATCGCTGCCGGTGGCGATCTTGATCTTCGCCCTTCAGCGGCAGTTGGTGCGGGGGCTTTCCTTTGGCGCTGTGAAAGGTTAGCGCAGCCGGGGAAGGCCCCTGGAGTCCGGACAACACGGAGTTCTCGTGCGCGGTTGTGGGCAGAGGGGGAGCGGAAGGGTTCTGCCGCTTCCCCTCTGCCTTGTTGATGGAGGACGCTCCAAGCGGTTCTCATCTCAGCATTGGGAGGGTTTGCGGTGAGGTACGTCATCGGCTGTGACGTGGGGACCCAAGGGCTCAAGGTGCTCCTCTGGAGGGAGGACGGGAGCATCCTCGGGGTGGAAACGGAGGAGTTCCCGGTCCTCTATCCACGCCCGGCATGGGCGGAACAGGAGGTGGAGCACTGGTGGCGCGCCATGACCCGGGCGGTCCCCCGTCTCTGCGCGGGGGCCGGGGTGGGGCCGGAGGAGGTTGTGGCCATAGGGGTGGATGGCACGGTGGATGGATTCGTGCCCGTGGGGCGGAGAGGCGAGCCCCTGGCCCCCTACATCCTGTGGATGGACCGACGTGCCGTTTCGGAGTGCGAGGAGATGGAGGACCGTTTCTCCTCCGAGGCGCTTTTTCGGCTCACGGGGTTGAACGTAGATGCCTCCCACACGGCGCCCAAGATCCTCTGGACGCGTGCCAACCTCCCGGAGGTGTACACCAGAGCGTGGAAACTGATGCCCTCCACGACCTACGTGGTCTACCTGCTCACAGGGGAGGTCGCGGTGGATTACTCCCAGGCCTCCTCCACCCTGCTGTTTGACGTGACGCAGCGGCATTGGGCCCGCCCGCTCCTTACGGACCTGGGGATTGACCCTGCGCTTCTCCCGGAGGTGCAGCCGGCCACCAGCGTGGTGGGCCGCCTGACCAGGGAAGCGGCGCGGGCCCTGGGGCTTCGCCGTGAGACGCTGGTAGTGGTCGGGTGTGGAGACGAGCACGCGTCCTGCGTGGGGGCGGGAGTGATGGAGCCGGGCGTCGTGGCTGATATCATCGGCACGGCCGAACCGGTCTGCGTCTCGGCCGTGGGACCGGCCTTTGATTCCTCCCGTCTGGTGGAGACCCACTGTCACGCCCACCCGGATCGCTGGCTCCTGGAGAACCCCGGGTTTGTCTCCGGTGGCAATTACCGGTGGTTCCGGGACCATTTCTACACCCCCGAGGCCTCCTACGAGGTGCTTAACCGCGAGGCTGAGGGGGTGCCCCCGGGCTCCGAGGGGGTGATCTTCCTCCCTTGCATGATGGGGGCCATGGCTCCGGAGTGGAACAACAAGGCCCGGGGGGTGTTCTATGGGCTGACATTGGCGCACGGGCGAGGACACCTGGCGCGTGCCATCCTGGAGGGGGCAGCCTACGCGTTGCGCAGCATCGTGGAGAGCATGCAGAGGGCTGGCTGCGAGACGGTGGAAATCCGCGCTGTGGGAGGCGGGGCGCGCAGCCAACTCGCGCGCCAGATCCGCGCCGACGTGACGGGCATCCCTGTGGTGACCGTCTCCACCGTGGAGACGGCGGCCCTGGGTGCTGCCCTGCTGGCCGCCGTCGGGTCCGGTCTGGGGGGAACCCTTGAGGAAGTGGCCGGGCGCACGGTGCGTGTGGTGGAGCGGGTGGAGCCGACCCCGGGGAACCGGGCTGTGTACGACCAGGCGTATCGCTCTTTCCTTTACCTTTACGAAAGCCTGCGAGGGTGCTTTGAGTTCTGCACCAGGTAGGACAATGGAAGCACGGCCTGGGGCGCAGCCGGTGGAAGGTGTGACCGCAAGCCCGGCCTTCTCGGACTTTGCACCGCCCTTCCCTCTGTGCTAGAATCCGCCACCGATTCTGAGGGCAGGGGGAAGGGAGGCCATGCCCACGGAAGTCCGCGTGGTGTTCATGGGCACGCCGGAGTTCGCCGTGCCCATCCTCCAGGGGCTCCTGGCGGAACACGAGGTGCTGGCGGTGGTGACCCAGCCCGACCGGCCAGCAGGGCGGGGCCGGGCCCTCAGACCACCGCCCGTGAAAGAGTTGGCCCTGGCCCACGGCCTGGCCGTCTTCCAGCCCACGAGCCTGCGCGGGAACCAGCCGCTTCTGGAGCGCCTGCGGGACCTGGCCCCGCAGGTCGTTGTGGTCGCGGCTTTCGGCATGCTCCTCCCGCCGGAGTTCCTGGCCCTGCCCCCAAAGGGGTGCCTCAACGTCCACGCCTCCCTCCTGCCGCGCCACCGGGGGGCTGCACCCATCCCTGCGGCCATCCTGGCCGGGGACCGGGAGACCGGCGTGACCATCATGCTTATGGACGAGGGGCTGGACACCGGTCCTGTCCTGAGCCAGGCTTCCTGCCCCGTCGGGGACGAGGACACGGCCGGCACCCTCTCGGAAAGGCTAGCCCAGTTGGGGCGGGACCTCCTCCTGGAGACCCTGCCGCGGTGGGTCGCGGGGGAGATCGTGCCGCGCCCTCAGGACGCGGAGGGGGTGACCTACGCGCCTCCCCTGCGGACCGCCGACGCGGAGATCCTCTGGACGAAGCCGGCCGAGAGGCTGGCGCGGGAGGTGCGGGCCTTCAACCCCTGGCCTGGCAGTTATACCTTCTGGCGGGGGCAGCGCCTCAAGGTGCTGCGGGCCCGCCCAGCCGAGGGGGACGTGGAGGGGATGCCAGGGCAGGTGGTCCTCGTGGGCGGACGGCCCGGCGTGGTCACCGGGCGGGGAGTCCTGGTCCTGGAGGAAGTCCAGCCGGCCGGCAAGCAACCGATGGCAGCCGAGGCCTTCCTGCGCGGCCAGCGGGATCTGGTGGGCTCCTTCCTGGGGACCTGACAGGCGCGCCCTTTGACAGGGCGGTCCCTGCAGTGCTACAATGGCCCCGCTGGCAGGTGCGGCCTGGGATGACAAAGGGGATGGGATGATGGAGGTTGGAAGGACCGAGGGGCCCAGCATGGAGGTCTTCTACCGCGTTGCCCATGCCATCAATGCCTCCCTCAACCTGGAGGAGACGCTGCAGGCCATCCTCCAGGTGGTGACGGAGCACCTGGGGGCGAGGGGGGCCCTGATCCGGCTGCTGGATGCCGACGCCCAGGAACTGCGCCTCGTGGCCTCCACGGGCCTGAGCGAGCAGTACCTGGGCAAGGGGAGCGTGCTCCTGCGGGAGAGCGAGGTGGACCAGCGGGTCCTGGCGGGCGAGGCGGTCTGGGTGGCGGACGTGACCTGCGAGCCGGGCTTCCAGTACCCGGAGGAGGCGCGCCGGGAGGGCCTCTGTGGGATGCTGGCCGTTCCGCTGCAGGTGCGAGGACGCCCCATCGGCCTCCTGCGGGTCTATTGCGGCGAAGCGCGGACGTTTACAGAAGAAGAAAAGCTCTTCCTTCAGGCTGTGGCCGACCTGGGCGCGGTGGCCATAGAGAAGGCACAGTTGCACCAGGGGCTCTTCCGCATCGCCGAGGCGCTGAACTCCAGCCTGGACCTGCGGACCATGCTGGCCAACGTGCTGCAGGCCACGGTGAACGAGATGCGCATCAAGGCCGCTTCCATCCGGCTTCTGGGGCCCAGGGGCAAGCGGCTGCACCTCATCGCCGCCTACGGACTGAGCCCTGCCTACCTCGCCAAGGGGGAGGTGCGGGTGGAGGCAAGCCCCATTGACCAGAAGGTGCTCTCGGGTGAGCCGGTGGTCCTCTTTGACGTGGCGACAGAGCCAGGCTTCCAGTACCCCGAAGAGGCAGCGCGGGAGGGGATCCGTTCCGTCCTCGCGGTGCCCCTCCGGCGGCGGGATGGGAAGGTCATCGGCGTGATGCGGGCCTATTCTGCCCAGCCGAGACGGTTCGGCCCTGTGGCCAAGGAGTTCCTCCTTTCCGTGGCGGACCTCACGGCCGTGGCCATTGAGAACGCGCAACTCCATGCGGCGCTCCAGGCCCGCTACGAGGATCTGAAGTCGGACCTGGCAGAGTGGTACCGGTTCCTGGCGATCGGCTAGCGGGCTGAGGCCGCAGTCCATGCCCCCCAGGTAGCCGAATCTCTGGACACGCCTCGCAGCGCAGCAGGCGGAGTCCCTGCATGCGGTGGAGGTAGATTGCACGCGGTGGCTTCCTTGGCGTTGACGTTGGTGGCTCTGGCCAGTGCAGGGTTCGTGGCCGGCGTCTTGGGGGCCCTTCTGGGCATCGGCGGCGGCGTCTTCCTTGTGCCAGTCCTGACCGTCTTCCTGAACGTGCCTATCCGCGCTGCCGTCGGGGCCAG
This sequence comes from Anaerolineae bacterium, assembly GCA_049969295.1. Classification (GTDB taxonomy): domain Bacteria; phylum Chloroflexota; class Anaerolineae; order DTPP01; family DTPP01; genus DAOTYM01. Next base: position 17,553 of record JBMFPD010000013.1, read on the forward strand.
CCTGGTGGGCGTCATCGCGACCTCGGCGGGGGTGGCCTGGCTGGCGACTGGCAAGCGCGGGGCCGACGTTCAGTTGGCCATGCGTTTGGAACTGGCAACGACGAGTGGGGCCATTCTAGGAAGTCTGCTGGCTGGCTGGATGAGCCCTTTGGTCCTGCATCTCCTCTTTGCGACGATCGTCTTCTTCCTGGCCGGGTATACTTTTTACCGGGCGCGCCGCCGAGTAGGTGAGGGGACAACAGAAGATCTGTTCCGAACTGACTACGTCCCGCGCCACTGGTTTGCAGGCATGGCCTTCAGCCTGGTGGCCGGGGCTCTCTCCGGGCTGCTGGGTGTGGGAGGTGGATTCATCAAGGTCCCGGTCATGTACGGCATCATGGGCGTCCCCCTCGGCGTGGCGACCGCCACCAGCAACTTCATGGTGGGCATCACCGCCAGCGCCAGTTTTTTCGTCTACTACGGCCGGGGCGACATCTACCCGGCCCTGGCCGTGCCGACGGCCCTGGGCGTCTTCGCCGGTGCCCTCACCGGCGCGCGCCTCGCCCCAAGCCTCCGGGCGACGTGGATCCGCACGGCCCTGATCCTGCTCCTCGTGTTCATCGGCGCACAGATGCTCTGGAAAGGGCTTTCGCTGTGACGGACAAGGACCTCGTGGCTGCAGGGGAAGAACGCGATGCGGGTCCCTGGTTACCTCCTCTGGAGGAGCCTCGGCGCCGACGGGACCCCAATGCCTGGATGCGGCCGGCCTCCATGGTGGTATCCGCTGTGGCCTTCCTGTGCATGGCTGTGGGGTTCCTCTGGTTCGTGGGGGGCTCCCACGGGGGGGCCACTCTGCCAGGGGAGCCCGGTCTGCCCCTCGGAGGCCTCTTGCGGGCTGTGAAGGAGGTTCCGTCCCTCGCCCTCATGAGCCTGGGCATGGTCCTCCTGGGGCTTTTGCCCGTGCTGCGGGTCATCCTCGCGCTGGTTTTCTACCTCCGGGAGCGCGCCCGTGGGGATGTGCTGGTGGCCTTCGCCGTGCTAGCCCTCCTCCTGGTGAGCATGTTCCTGAAATAGGGAGGACGCTCCCGTACTTAACCTCCAGGCCACCCGCGGCGGCTGCTCCTTCCCTCTGCAGGGGAGAGGGAAGGAGCCGGGGATGGGTGAGGTCCTCCCTGCGTTGCGGCCGGCTCGCTGGCAGAGGACGCAACCGCGACGAGTTGCCAGGCGGTCCGATCCAGGACCAGGGGCTCAGCTCCTCTCACCTCCGCTCCCACGAACAGGAACTGGGGCCTCCCCAGAACCTCAGAGGGGACCTCGTGGCACGCATAAGGCCCTGACATCCTGACGGAGAAGGAACGGTACAGCACACGGTCGCTGTGCACCACAAGGTCCTTGAAACCGTCGGGCCCCACCGCTTTCACGCGCAGGGTGTACACCAGGGTCCGTGTGGCGCGGCCCCGCACCTGGGTGCACGTCACCAGGGAGCCATCGGGCTTCTGCGCGGCGTACAGGGCCACCAGGTCCGCCCCCGCGACCACGTCCCGCCCGAAGAAGTCCCGCGCCGGATCCCGCTGCACGGGAGGGATGGGCTCGCCCTCAGGGTCCTGCCAGGTGGCTGGGCTCTGGGGGTTCCCTTCCGCAAGCACCCGCAGTTCGGACGAGGCCACCTCCCCGAACAGTTCGTTCTCCCTGGCAAACGACTCAAGGAACGTGCGCATGAGGCGGAACTGGCTCTGGTAGGCCTGGATGGCCGCCCACTTGCGCAGGGCATCTCCCTCGCTCAGGTCCAGCCGGAGCCACCGCGGCGTCACCTGGAAGAGGGGGGCCGGAGGCAGAAGGCCCCTCTCAAGGTGGAATCCCTTCCCGTTCGGGAACCCGGGCCGGTGGACCAGGTAGGCGTATGCATGGGGGTGGTAGTCTGGATCCTCCTGCTGGGCCAGGGCCAGAGCCAGCCGGGTGAAGGCGCTCAAGCCCCAGTGGTCAGGATGGGTGTCGTTGGGGTGAGGGTAGACCACCACATCCGGCCGGAAGGACTTCAGGATAGAGAGGAGGTCACCCAGCAGGTGCTCGCCAGCGTAGACGGCATGTGGGTTGTAGGTGAGGGGGTACGGGCTGCGGTCCGCACGGCTGTAGGGTGACCGGTAAGGCTTGGAGGCCCGCCAGTAATCGGTCCACAGGGCTGCGAGCCCCCGGTCCGGATACCCCAGGAAGAGGACTTGTTCAGGCGAGATGCCCAGGAACTGGAGGGCCTTGAGCGACTCCTGCTGCCGCAGGCTGCCCATGCGGATGAAATCCTGCGGCGTCGGGTAGACGCGGCGGAACTCCTCCATAGTGGCGAACAGGTATCCGTCGCCATTGGTGGCGATGACCACCCGCACGTCCATGCCCAGGCGGCCTGCGGCAAGGATCAGACCCCCTGCGCCCAGGGTCTCATCGTCGCAATGGGGCGCGAGGACCAGAAGGCGCTGGAACCCCTCCAGTGACAGGGTGTCCAGGTCTTCCAAAGAGGGCCCTGCAGAGGTCGTGCCCTCCAGGCTCCGAGCAAAGCCCAGGAGCCCCAGGCTCAGCGCCAGGAGCGCCAGAAGCAGAAGCCCGCGCCTTTGGTGCAGACGAAGAGCCCTCACGCGCCTCATCCGGCCATATCCAGCACATACCGGAGGACGCGGGAGAAGGTCAGATCGCCCACCACCTTCCCCTCCCCGTCCACCACAGGGATGGCGATGAGGTCCGCCTGGAGCATGCGCTGCAAGGCCAGGTCCAGGGTGTCGTCCAGGCGGACGGCTGCCCTGTCGCTTTCGGGGTGGATGGCCTCGCCAGCGGTGGACGCGCGCAGGAGCTGTACCAGCCGGAGGACCGTCTCTGGCTCGCCTGCCACACCCCGGAGGGCAGTCCCCAGCCGCAGCCGCGCCCAGTGCAGCAGGTCAGCACGGGTGATCACCCCCACCAGCCGTCCCTCCGAGTCCGTCACGAAGATGCTCCGCAGGCAGGTCTCCTGGGCGAAGCGACGCAGGACCTCCTCCAGCGGTGCCTCGCTCTGGACGAGGAAGGAAAAGGTGCCCTGCGGGTCGTACACCTCCCGGACCAGGATGGAGGTCACGCCTTCTCCTCCTGGCGACCCCGCTCTCTTTTTTGCAGCCCCAGGCCGAAGGTGACCGGCACGGCGAAGAGGATGCCCGTGTGGGGCTGGCTGAAATCGCCCACCACACGCTCCGTTGCCTCCACGACCCGCTTCAACACGGCCTCGTCCTCAATGAC
>JBMFPD010000014.1:0-20626 GCA_049969295.1 Anaerolineae bacterium
GGCCCAAGCCCCCCAGCACCAAGCCCCGCAAGCGCTCTCCGGACCTGCCCCCTCTGGACCTCCTCTCCCCCGACTCGCCAGAGGAGTTCGCTGCCGCCGACTACCGCTTGAAGAGCCGGATGATTGAAGAGACGCTGGCCAGTTTCGGCATCCCGGCGGAAGTGGTGGAGGTCCGACAAGGGCCCACGGTGACCCAGTTCGCCGTCAGGCCAGGGTATGTGGAGCGCACCCTCCGCGATGGCACCGTGGTGCGCCGCAAGGTGCGGGTCAGCAAGATCGTCAGCCTGGCCAACGACCTGGCCCTGGCCCTCTCCGCCTCGCCCATCCGGGTGGAGGCCCCGGTCCCCGGCCAGCCGGTGGTGGGGATTGAAGTGCCCAACGAGAAGCCTTCCCTGGTCTCGCTGCGGGGCGTGATGGAGTCGGAGGCCTTCGCCCGGTCCCGCTCCCCCCTCACCATCGCCCTGGGGCGGGACGTCTCCGGCCACCCCGTGGTGGCAGACCTCGCTGCCATGCCCCACCTCCTCATCGCCGGGGCCACTGGCTCGGGCAAGTCCGTCTGCATCAACGCCATCATCACCTGCCTCCTGATGGAGAACCCTCCAGAGCGCCTCAACCTGCTCCTCATAGACCCCAAGATGGTGGAACTGACCCCCTTCAACGGCGTGCCGCACCTCGTCTCGCCGGTGGTGGTGGAACTGGAGCAGGCGACGAAGGCGCTCCGCTGGGTGACCCAGGAGATGGAGAACCGCTACCGCCTCTTCGCCGAACTGGGGGTGCGGGACCTGGAGGGGTACAACCGGGCCGTCCTCCGCCAGGACGAAGCGCCCCTCCCCTACCTCGTGGTGGTGGTGGACGAACTGGCCGACCTCATGTTCCTGGCCCCGGAGGAGGTGGAGCGGCATCTCATCCGCATCGCCCAGAAGGCGCGCGCCACCGGCATCCACCTGGTGGTGGCCACCCAGCGGCCCAGCGTGGACGTGGTGACCGGGCTCATCAAGGCCAACTTCCCGGCCCGCATCTCCTTCGCCATGGCCTCGGGGACGGACTCGCGCGTCATCCTGGACACGGCCGGGGCGGAGAAGTTGCTCGGCCGGGGCGACATGCTCTACATGGCCCCGGAAGCCTCCTCCCTGGTGCGCGTCCAGGGATCCTTCGTCAGCGACCGGGAGATCGCGAGCCTCGTGCGCTTCTGGCGGGAGGCGCGCCCCCAGGAAGAAGTGCAGGAGGTGGAGGCCCGCTACCCCTGGCACTCCCTGGAGGCGGAGACAGAAGAGGAAGACGAACTCTTTGACCAGGCGGTGGAACTTCTACGGGGGCGCGACCGCATCTCCACCTCCTTCCTGCAGAGGCAGTTGCGGCTGGGATACCCGCGGGCGGCCCGCCTGATGGAGCAGTTGGAGGCCGAGGGGTACGTGGGCCCGGACGAAGGTGGGGGCCGCTCCCGGCGGGTCCTCTGGCGGGGGGACGAACGGTGAAGGCCCCTGCCGCTAAAAGGCGCACCACGCCCCCGACATCGGAGCGGTTGAAAGCCTGTTGAACTCCGGGGCCAGGCGCCCAGCGGATTCCAGCCGGAACACCCTCACGGGGCAGACCCCTTCTCCTTCCCGGCCCCGCTGGTGAAGACGATGGCCCCCAGCAACCTCCGCAGTTCCGGGAGGATGGCCTCCGCCCGCGTGACCCGCTCCCCCCGGCGGTCTGTGTACTCTGGGTAGATGAAGAACTTGGCGCAGGAGACCCCCAGGGCCGGCTCGTAGCGCAGCCAGAACTCGCCCCGGTAGCGCAGGGGATGCCAGTCGTCCACGGGGTGGGGTGCGTCTTTCGGCACCACACCGTAGATCCAGGGGTGGTGCCAGCGGCCCTCCGGGTTCACGCCGCGGTGGTAGGCAGACCAGGTGTCGGCCTCGCCGGTCATGCGCCACCAGACCTCGCCCCGTTCCTCCACCTGCTCCACGGCGAAGTCCCCGTACGGGCGCACGCAGCGGCCGTCCTCAAACCGCCTGGAGCAGCCCGCGCCGTGGTACACCAGCCGCTGGTCCGCCTCTAGGACGTCCAGGGCAGCCTGCTGAGAGGGGCGACCGTCCCCGCCAAACCCGTACCGCTGGACGGCCGGCCCGTCAAAGACGGCGTAGGCCCCCAGCCAGACCTGGTAGTAGGGCGAATCGGGGTTCATGAACTCGCTGTAGGTGCGCCCGAGGGGGAACCCGCCGAAGCGGGAGTAGGCCACAGCCTCCACCGGCGCGCCGACGATCTCACTCAGGGTCTTGCCCAGGGCCCCGACCAGGGTGATCTGGAGCCACGGCGGCGGGGAGAGGAGGAACTGGATGCGCAACCCCCGCTTCCGGGCCGGGTCGCCGAAGATGTAGGGGATGAGGAGCCTCAGGGCCGCGCTCCTGAGCCGGGCGCGGGCCCACCAGACCCCCGCGCCCCCCAGGGCGGCCAGCGCACCAGCCACAAGCCCCTTGCCCATGCCCATCGTATGCCTCCTTTGTTGTTTGACCTCACCCCTACCCCCACCGCCTGGAGCGCCCCCCTTCCCTCCCTGCATCGGGGAGGGAAGGGGCCGGGGGGATGGGAGAGGTCTACCCCCACCTCACCACCACTGGAGGTCCCCGGCCAGCCAGGGGTTGTGCCGCTTCTCGTGCCCGATGGTGGTCTCCGGCCCGTGCCCAGGGAGGACCCGTGTGGCCTCTGGCAGGGCCAGAAGCCGCTGAAGGCTCTCCTTGAGGAGGGCGGGGGAGCCACCCGGGAGGTCGGAACGCCCGATCCCCTCCTGGAAGAGGACGTCGCCATCCAGGAGGACCCCCTCTTCCTCGCAGTAGAGGCAGATGCTCCCCGGCGAATGGCCTGGCGTGTGCAGCACCTGGAAGACGAGGCGGCCCAGGGCGATGCGGTCGCCCTCCCGCACCAGCCGGTCCGGCTGGGGGAACCTGGGCTTCGGCAGGCCGAACCAGGAGGCCCCCCCGCCAGCCAGGAAGAGGGGGGCGTCGTCCTCGTGCAGGACGATGGGGGCATCCAGCGCCTGGGCGAGGTCTGGGGCGGCAGCCACGTGGTCCCAGTGGCCGTGGGTGCAGACGAGGGCGACCACCTCTTTGGCCTGGAGGTCCTTCAGCGCCTGCAGGATGGCTGGCGCATCTCCCCCGGGGTCCACCACCAGGGCCGGCCCCTGGGGGACCTCCTGGACAATGTAGCAGTTGGCCATGAGCGGCCCCACGGGGAGCGAGGCGATCTGCACGGGCGTCCTCCTGAAGGTGCTACGGGGCTCCGTCCTGGGCACGGCGCGCCGCATGGTCGTCCGCCAGGCGCAGGATATCCCGCCACGAGGCATCCAGCAGGGTCAGGAGTTCCCGGGCCACCTCCCGGTACTCGTCCAGGTCCAGGCCGTAGACATCCTCCACGTCACCGCTCTCGCCCGCGAGTTCGCTCAGGAGGTGGACCTTGTGCGCCTCCTCCGGCAGTTTCCCGACGATGGCCTTCCGGTGGTACTCCTCCATCACGACCACCACGTCGGCGCTGCGGACGTCCTCCGCGGTGAGGAGGTGGGCCTGGTGGGAGCCCAGGTCCACCCCGTATTCCTCCATAGCGCGGAGGGCGTTGAAGGAGGCTGGGGACCCCTCCACAGCGGAGACCCCGGCCGAGCGGACCTCGTAGGCATCGGCCAGCCCCTCTTCCTCCAGGCGTTTGCGGAAGAGGCCACTGGCCATGGGCGAGCGGCACAGGTTGCCGGTGCAGACGAAAAGGATTCTAGGTGGCATGGGGCCCCCGTGCGCCAGCGACGGGCTTTCCACTCTCACGAGAGTTCCGGCTGGATCAGGCCGTAGTTCCCATCCCGCCGTCGGTAGAGGACGTTGATGGCGTCGGCATTGGAGTTGTAGAAGACGAAGAAGTCGTGCCCCAGCAGTTCCATCTGCTCAATGGCCTCTTCTTCGTCCATAGGCACCACGGGGAACCGCTTGATCCGCACGATGCGAGGCTGCTCCTCCACAGCCTCTTCCGGGGTGCCGGGGACGGCCTCCACTGGGGCGCCGCGGCTGCGGTCCCGCCGCTTGCCCTTGTAGCGGGCAATGCGCTCCACCATCTTGTCGGCGACGGCATCAATGGCCGCCAGCATGTCGGCAGAGCGCTCCTCGGCCCTGAGGATGGTCCCCCGGGCCCGCACGGTCACCTGGACGACCTGGCGGTCGTTGGCGCTCTTGGTGTTCTCGCTGGAAAGTTCCACCCGGGCTTCGTCAATATCGGGGAGGTAACGGTCCAGTTTGCCGATCTTCTTCTGCACGTACTTCCGGAGGGTCTCGGTGACCTCCATGTTCTTGCCCTTGATGGTCAACTGCATGTCCGGTTCTCCTTCTGCTGGACTTCCGCTGGACTAGCAAGTGCACATTGTACGAGGTTTGGAGAGGGTTGTCAAACGGCTGGCGCAGAAGGCCAGGGTTGTCTCGACAAAAGGGGAGGCCATAACCGCTCTTCCTGGCGCAGCGGGCACGCCAGGAGGCGTGCCCTGCGGCCTGCCGCGCCAGAAGGCCGTCAGAGTTCTAGGAAGAACGAGTCAGCCCTGGCGGGCGTGTTGCAGGGGACGGCAAAGGGGCATGGGCACAGAGCCGCGCCCCCTTGACCCGAGCCCCTGGGGCCAGGCAGCCGACAGAGGGCGGAACCGGATCGGTTTGCCTTCCCTTAGGGTGAATGCTATAATCGCAACCGTTCGTGCCCCCGGGCACAGGCCTGTACAACAGGCACTGGGGGCCCCCACCAGGCCACAGGAGGGAGACGGTGCGTGCCCTGACACGTCAGAACCTGGCCCGGTCCCAGACACTGATCCTGGCCGCGCTGCTCCTGGCCCTGATCGCAGGCGGTGCCCTGCGCCTGAACCGCCTCAACTGGGACGAATACCAGCACGCCCACCCGGACGAGCGCCACATCACCATGGTAGCCATCAGCCTGCGCTGGCCGGGAAGCCTTTCCACCTTGCTGGACCCCAAGCGGTCCACTCTGAACCCCTTCCGCAGCCCACCCCGGGACGAGCAGTCGGTGGGGGAGCCCCGCGCCTTCACCTACGGGCACTTCCCCCTCTACACCATGGTCCTCGTGGCCCACGGTCTGGACCTCGTCTCCCAGCCCCCCGATGGGGGCGCGTGGTCGGACTACGACCACGTCAACCTGGTGGGGCGGGCCCTTTCGGGCCTCTTTGACCTGGCGACAGTGGTCCTCCTCTTCCTCCTGGGCCGTCGCCTCTACGGCCAGTGGGTAGGGCTCCTGGGGGCTGCGCTCCTGGCCTTCACCGTGACCCACATCCAACTCTCCCACTACGCGGCCTTTGACGCCATCATGGCCACCTGGGTGGTGGCGACGGTCTATTTCTCGGTGCGCCTGGCCGAAGAGGGCCGGCCGCGGGATGCCGTGGCCGCTGGCATCTGCGCCGGCCTGGCCGTCGGCTCCCTGGTGCGGTCGGCGCCGGTGCTCCTCGCCCCGGCTGTGGCCATCCTCTACCGCATGGCCCGGGCCCCAGAGGAAGGAGCCCCGCGGGAAGTGGCCCGCTGGGTGCGGTGGGGCCTCGTCATCCTGGCGTTGGCGGTCCTGGCCTTCGCCCTCACCAATCCCTACTCCTTCCTGGAGTTCTCCGCCTTCCTGCGCAACATGAAGGAGCAGAGCGCGATGGTCTCGGGGGAGGCAGACTTCCCCTTCACCCGCCAGTACCGGGGGACGGTACCCTACCTCTACCAGATAGAGCAACAGGTGAAGTGGGGCATGGGCTGGCCGCTGGGGATCTTCGCCTTCGGGGGATTCGCCTGGGTCCTCGGGCGGGCCCTCCTGCGCCGGGCCAGGCCCGGCGAGTGGGTGATGCTGGCCTGGGTGGTCCCGTACTTCGTCGTCAACGGGGCCTTCATGGTCAAGTTCATGCGCTACATGATCATCATCACCCCCTTCTTCGTCCTCATGGGGGCCTACCTGCTCGTCCTCCTCACGCGGTGGCCCCAGGCGCGGCTCGCCGCGACGCCCGTGCCGGCGTGGGCTGCCTACATCCTGCCGGGTGGGGTGCTCCTCCTCACCTTCCTCTACGCTGTGGCCTTCGCTGGCATCTACACCCGGGAACACACCTGGATCACCGCCAGCCGTTGGATCTATAAGAACGTCCCCGACGGCTCCACCCTCGCCGTGGAGCACTGGGACGACGAACTACCCAAGTCGCTGCGCGAGCCGGGCATGAACCCCGGCGCGCACCAGTACCGCCACGTGACCCTGCCCCTGTACGAGGAGGACACGCCCCAGAAGTACGAACTCATCAAGCAGGCCCTCCGCGAGGCGGACTACGTCGTCCTGGCCAGCAACCGGCTGTACCGGTCCATCCCGCGCCTCCCCAAGCGCTACCCCATGACCATCCGCTACTACGACCTGCTCTTCTCCGAGCAACTGGGGTTCCGGCGGGTGGCGACCTTCACCTCCCGGCCGCGCCTCCTGGGCCTTGAGATCGTGGACGACGACGCCGACGAGAGCTTCACCGTCTACGACCACCCCAAGCCCATCCTCTTCCAGAAGGTGCGGGACCTCTCGGATGAGGAGTGGTGGGCCCTCCTGGGGAACTCCTGGCAGGGGGCCATCCCTGGCTGGACAGGGGACAGGGAGCGCTCGGAGGAGCGGGAGCGCGCCCCCAGGAAGACCTTGCTCCTGGACCGGCCGGTGGACGAACTGCCGGTGGTGGACGATTTCCGCTGGAACCGGTGGGCCAGCCGTTCCACGGTCCTGGCGGTGGCCGTCTGGTGGCTGGCCTTGGCGGTGCTGGGGGCTGTAGCCCTGCCTCTCACCTACGTCCTCTTCCGGCGACTGCGGATGCGGGGCTACCTCCTCGCCCGGACGCTGGGGCTCCTCCTGGTGGGGTACCTCAACTGGCTCCTGGCCAGCCTCCACCTGACCGAGAACCGCCTCTTCACCCTGTGGCTGTGCATCCTCCTGGTGGGGGCCGTCTCGTACCGCCTGGTGTGTCGGGAGGGAGAGGCCTTCCGCCAGTGGCTGCAGGCATCGCGCCGCTTCATCCTCTTCGGAGAAGCCCTCTTCGCCGTGGCGTACCTGGCCTTCGTGGGCGTGCGCATCCTCAACCCGGACCTGTGGCAGCCCTGGAACGGCGGCGAGAAGTCCATGGAGTTCGCCTTCCTCAACGCCATCCTCAAGAGCCCGACGTTCCCCCCCTACGACCCCTACTTCGCCCACGGCTACATGAACTATTACTACTACGGCCAGTACCTGATGGCCATCCTCATCAAGTTGACCGGCATCGTCCCCTCCGTGGGGTTCAACCTGGCGGTGCCCACCCTCTTCGCCCTGACGGTGGTCAACGCCTACACGGTGGTCTACAACCTCCTGGGCAGGGTGGGAGAGGACTGGCGGAAGGGGCTCTACGGGGGGCTCCTGGGCTCCTTCTTCGTGGCGGCCCTGGGGAACCTGGCGACGCCGGCGCAACTGGCCCGCCGCTTCGCCGAGGTGAGCGGCAGCAACTTCACGAGCAGCCTCCCCGGCCTCCAGACCCTGGTGCGGGCCGTCCCAGGCCTCCTGCGGGTGTGGGCTGGCGAGGCGACGCTCCCGCCCTTCAACTACTGGGACCCCAGCCGGGTCATCCCCTTCACCATCAACGAGTTCCCCTACTGGTCGTTCCTCTTCGCCGACCTGCACCCCCACATGATCGGCATCCCCTTCACCCTTTTCTTCACCGCGACCTGCCTGAACCTCTTCCGGGGGGTGCGGCCGGCGCGGAAGGCCGGGGCCTTTGAGCCGCGCCTCTGGTCGGTGCTGCCGGCCTGGGACGACCTGGCGGGCTGGGTCCTCCTGCCCCTGGCCCTGGGCGCGCTGGCGGCCATCAACACCTGGGACCTGCCCACGTACCTGGCCCTGGCCGTCGTGGCCTTCTTCCTGCGGGAGTACCTCCGCACTGGCCGCCTCCTCCTGGTGCCCACAGGGGTCTTCGCCCTCGCGCTGGCCGGGGCGAGTTTCCTCTTCTACTGGCCCTTCTTCGCCCACTACCAGGCCATCAGCGTGGGCCTGGGCCTTGTGCACACCAAAGACGCCCTTTCCGACTGGCTGACCATCTGGGGCTTCTTCTACTTCCTGGCCGCGACCTGGGTTGTGGCAGCCCTGGCCCACAACCGCTCCCGCCTGGCGCTCCTCCGGGGGGCGCGCCTCCTCCTGCGGCGGTGGGAGCGCCTGCCCCGCCTGACGGAACTGCACGGGCTCCTGGTGCGCGGGGCCCGGCCGACCTACGTCCTGGGCCTCTATGCCCTGGGCCTCGTGGCCCTGGTGTGGGTGGTGCTCCTCGCCTTCAAGTACTACGTCCTGGCGGCCCTGCTGCCCCTTCTGGCCGGGGCGGTGCTCCTCCTCTTCGGCCGGGAGGAAGGGGAGGAGCGCACCTTCACGGCCCTGCTCCTCTTCCTGGGCCTCCTGGTGGCGGCTGCCGTGGAAGTGGTCTACATGAAGGACTTTCTGGGGGGCGGCGACCACTATCGCATGAACACCCTCTTCAAGTTCTACATCCAGGTGTGGGTCCTCCTGGGGTGCGGGACGGCGGCCGCGCTCCCCTGGCTGTGGACGCGCCTCGCCGCCTGGCGGAGCCGGGGAGGGCGCCTGGCCTGGCAGGTCGCCTTCGCCCTCCTCCTTGTGGGGGCGAGCCTCTTCCTGCCCCTGGGGACAGCGGCGCGGGTCCAGGACCGCTTCCCGGGCGAGCGGCCGCCCATCGGCACGCTGGACGGCATGGCCTACATGACGGTGGGGCGCTACACCTGGCCCGACCCGGACCACCCCATTGAGTTGAAGTGGGACTACCTGGCCCTGCAGTGGCTCCTGGAGAACGTCAAGGGGACGCCGGTCATCGCCGAAGGGCGGATAGACTACTACCGGGAAGGAGGGATGCGGGTTTCCTCCTACACCGGCCTCCCGACCTTCCTCGGGGCGCACCAGGGCGAGCAGCGCTACAGTTGGCAGGTGGGCGAGCGGGACGGCCTGGCGCGGGAGTTCTTCAACACGCCGGACATCGCCCGCACCCAGGAGATCCTCCGGGACCTGCGGGTGCAATACATCTACATCGGCACCCTGGAGCGGTACGTCTACGACCCCCGGGGCCTGGCAAAGTTTGAGCAGATGGAAGCGATGGGCCTCCTGGAGACGGTCTACCAGAACGACCAGGTGACCATCTACCGGGTGGTGAAAGGATGACCCCTCCTCACCCCCATCCTCCTCTCCTCCCTGTTACGGGGAGGAGAGGGGGATGGGGAAGAGGAGAGGTCCGCACGGTGAGGGTGGGACGATGCTTGTGGTGCTCAGTTGGTGGGTGTGGATGCAGGTCTTCGGCCTCCTGGCCCTGCCCCTGGCCTGGTACCTCTTCCGCCGCCTGCCGGACCGGGGGTACGCCTTCGCCCGGCCTCTGGGCCTTTTGCTCGTGACCTACGTCCTCTGGCTGGGCGGGAGCCTGCACCTCCTGCGGAACACCGTGGGCGGGGCTCTCGTGGGGCTCCTCGCTGTGGCCGTCGCCTCGGCCTGGGCCTGGCGGCGCATGGGCGGGGCCGCGGCGTTGCGCCCCCAGGTTGCCGCGTACGTGCGCGAGCACAGGGCCGCCCTCCTGACCACGGAGGCCCTCTTCCTCGTCGGCCTGGGCGGGTGGTCCCTCTACCGGGCCTACGCGCCGGACATCGCCACGGCCGGCGGCGAGAAGTTCATGGAGTTCGCTTTCATCAACTCCATCCTGCGTTCCCCTTCGTTCCCGCCGCCGGACCCCTGGCTGAGCGGCTACGGCATCTCCTACTACTACTTCGGCTACGTGATGATGGCCGCCCTCACCCGCCTCTCGGGCTTCCCGGCCAACCTGACTTTCAACGTGGCCCTGGCGCTCCTCTTCAGCCTGACCCTCACGGGGGCCTTCAGCCTGGTCTACAACCTGGTGGTCGCCTCGGGGGCCGCCGTGCGGCGGGGTGTGGCCGCCGGGTACGGCCTCCTGGGCCCCTTCCTCCTCGCCATCGTCGGCAACCTGGAGGGGTTCCTGGAGGTCCTGAGCGCCCGCGGCATCGGATCGCCCGCCTTCTGGAAGTGGCTGGACATCCGGGACCTGACCGGCGCGCCCACCGGGACAGGGCTTCCCACCCGCTTCATCTGGTGGTGGCGCGCCTCGCGGGTCCTGCAGGACTACGACCTGACGGGCCATTCCATTGAGATCATTGACGAGTTCCCCTTTTTCTCCTTCATGCTGGGGGACATCCACCCCCACGTCCTGGCCCTGCCCTTCGTGCTCATGGCCCTGGCTCTGGCGCTGAACCTCTGGCGCGGGGCCGGGGAGGGGCTGTGGGTTCCTGCCGACGCGTCCAAGGGAGGGGGAGGACCGGCGCGCTTTGCGGCCCTGGCCCGCCGCACCGTCGCCGCGGTGGGCCTGGACGGGCTCTTCTGGGCCCTCCTCCTGGGAGGGCTGGCCTTCCTGAACACCTGGGACTTCCCCATCTACCTCACTGTCTTCCTCATGGCCTGCTTTCTCTCCGGCTGGCACCGCCGGAGGGAGGACGTCTGGGGCCAGACCCTCATCGTGGGGCTCCTCCTTTTGGGCGCGGGGGTGGTCCTGTACCTGCCCTTCTACCTGGGGTTCCAATCCCAGGCAGGGGGTCTTCTGCCCTCCATCCTCTTCCGCACCAAACTCCAGCACTACCTAGTGATGTTCGGGCCGCTCCTCGTGCCGGCCTGGGGCCTCCTGGGCTTGGGGCTGTGGCGCTGGTGGCGGGAGGGAGGCCTCCGCAGCCTCCCCGTGGAGGGGAAGGCCGCCCTTGTGGGCATGCTGATCCTTGTGGCCGGCCTTGCGGTCCTCCGGCGGTGGGCCACGGCCCTCATGCTCGCGCTCCTGGCCGGGCTGGCCCTGGCGCTCCTGGCGCGGAGGGGACCTTCCGAAAAGGCCCGGGAGGGTCAGGGCGAGGCGGGTTCCAGCGAGGCCTTCGCCCTGCTCCTCCTGGCGGCGGGGGTGGGGCTGACGTTCCTCGTGGAGTGGGTCTACCTCAAGGACCTCTTCATGAACCGCATGAACACGGTCTTCAAGTTCTACTTCCAGGCCTGGGCCATGCTGGCGGTGGCGGGCGGATTCGCCGTCTTCTGGGTGACACGGCAGGCCGGTCGCCTGGGGAAAGCCTTCTTCTCCGTGGCCTTCGCCCTCGTCTTCGCCGCGGGGATGGTCTACCCTCTGGCCGCGGCCCCCAGCCGGGCCGATGGCTTCCAGAACCCGCCCACCCTGGATGGCACCGCCTGGATCGCCCGCAGCGCGCCGGACGACTACGCCGCGGCCGCCTGGCTGAACGCCCACGTGCAGGGGCCGGCCGTCCTGGTGGAGGCCCCCGGCGGCTCCTACACTTACTACGGGCGCATGGCAGCCATGACCGGCCTTTCCACCCTCCTGCGGGGCCTGAAGCAGCACACGGACCACATCACCGCCATCGTCACTGTGGCCGATGACGGGGGCAGTTCAGGGCGCCTGCGACGACAGCTGGGCGTCCTGCCGCCAGGTGACTTCCGGAACTGCATCGCGGCGCTGGCCGACGCCGAGCCCTTGACAACTCAACTGTTCCAGTACCGCTTCGGCGAGGATTCGGGGCTGGACGGCCACTCCTTCGGCAACCTCTTCATCGCCGCCATGGCCGCCGTGACGGGGAGTTTTGAGCGGGCCCTGCTGGAATCCAGCCGGGTCCTCTCGGTGCGGGGGCAGATCCTGCCCTCCACCCTGGAGAACGTCACCCTGTGCGCGGACCTGCGGGAAGAGGAGGGCGAGGAGAGACGCCTCCGCCGGGTGGCCGGCGAGTCCCGCATCCCGAAGGAGCGGCGGCCCATAGAGCGGGTCTTCCTGGAGCCGGAGGGCGTGCGGGCCTACCCGGGCGCGGTCCGGGCCATCCTGGAAGCGGACCTCATCGTGGTGGGCCCGGGGAGCCTCTACACCAGCATCCTGCCCAACCTCTTGGTGCGGGACATCGCCGAGGCCCTGAAGGCTTCCAGGGCCCTGAAGGTGTACGTGTGCAACGTCGCCACCCAGCCAGGGGAGACGGACGGCTTCTCCGTCCAGGACCACGTCCGCGTCCTGGAGGAGTACGTGGGCCGGGGGGTCTTTTCCGTGGTCCTGGCCAACAGCAACACGTCCATCCCGTTGCCGGCCTACACCCAGAGCGAGCCGGTGGTCCTGGAGGAGGGGGCACCGACGCCCTACCGTCTGGTCACCGCCGACCTGGTGGACCCCCGGAACCCCTGGCGCCACGACGCGGAGAGGCTGGCGGAAACCCTCATCTCGCTCTACGCCGACTGGAAAGCATCGGCCACATCCTGAGAGGCGAAAGGCCCTTCCAGCCCGGAGAGAAGCACTTCAATGACGCGTGCCCCTCGCTCGGCTGGAACGGAGCACCAGGGCACACGTCCCTTTAGACGCGCGTACACACCATCCAAAGAGGTTCAAAAGGAGGATTGCACCATGACAGTGAAAGTAGGCATCAACGGCTTCGGCCGCATCGGACGGCAGGTCCTCAAGGCCATCCGGGAGAAATACCCGAACGACCTCCAGGTCGTCGCCATCAACGACCTCTACGACGTGAGGACCAACGCCCATCTCTTCAAGTACGACTCCAACTACGGCATCTACCCTGGCACGGTGGAGGTCCGCAACGGGAACCTCGTCATTGACGGCGACGAGATCGTCAACCTGGCCGAGAGGGACCCGGCGCGCCTCCCCTGGAAGGACCTGGGGGTGGAACTGGTGATTGAGTCCACCGGCGTCTTCACCTCGGGGCCCCAGGCCGGCGCGCACCGGGCCGCTGGCGCCAAGAAAGTCATCATCACCGCCCCGGCCAAGGAGGAAGACCTGACAGTGGTGCTGGGCGTCAACGAGTACATGTACGACCCGGCCAAGCACCACATCGTCTCCAACGCCTCCTGCACCACCAACTGTCTGGCCCCCGTGGCCAAGGTCCTGCACGACCACTTCGGCATTGAGAAGGGGCTGATGTGCACAGTCCACTCCTACACCAACGACCAGCGCATCCTGGACCTGCCGCACAAGGACCTGCGGCGGGCGCGCGCCGCGGCGCTGAACATCATCCCCACCTCCACCGGCGCGGCTCGGGCCCTGGCCCGGGTCCTCCCGGAACTCCAGGGCAAGTTTGACGGCTATGCCCTGCGGGTCCCCACCCCCACCGTCTCCATCATTGACTTCTGCGTCGTCGTCTCCCGCCCTGTGACGGTGGAAGAGGTGCGGGCCGCCTTCAAGGCCGCGGCCGAGGGGCCCATGAAGGGCATCCTGGGCTACGAGGAGGCCCCTCTCGTCTCCATGGACTTCAAGGGCGACACCCGCTCCAGCATCGTGGACGCCGAGTACGTGCAGGTCATAGACGGGAACCTGGTCAAGGTGGTGGCCTGGTACGACAACGAGTGGGGCTACTCCAACCGCGTGGCGGACCTGGCCAAACTGATGGCCGACAAGGGGATCTAAGGCGCGTTCAGCACCTCACCCTCCCCAACCCCCTCCCTCTCCATAGCACATGGAGAGGGAGGGGACGGCCGCAGGCCCGGGGGTGAGGTGTGGGGATGGGCACGGGTTGACTGCTGGAGGTCAAAGGATGAACAAGAAGACCGTGCGAGATGTGCCCGTGGCAGGCAAGCGGGTCCTGGTGCGGGTGGACTTCAACGTCCCCCTGACCGAGGGCCGGGTGGCCGACGACACCCGCATCCGCGCTGCCCTCCCCACCATCCAGTACCTGCTGGATCAGGGGGCGCGGGTGATCCTCATGTCGCACCTGGGGCGGCCCAAGGGCAAGGTCCGGGAGGACCTGCGCATGCGTCCCGTGGGCGAGCGCCTGGCGGAACTGCTGGGCCGCCCGGTGCAGGTCCTGGACGACTGCGTGGGGCCCCAGGTGGAGGCCGCGGTCGCCGCCATGCAGGCAGGCGATGTTGTCCTCCTGGAGAACCTGCGCTTCCACCCGGAGGAAGAGGCCAACGATGCGGAGTTCGCCCGGGCCCTCGCCAGCCTGGGCGACCTCTACGTGGACGACGCCTTCGGCGCGGCGCACCGCGCCCACGCCTCCACCGTGGGGGTGGCCCAGTACCTGCCGGCCGTGGCCGGCTTCCTCATGGAGCGGGAACTGGCCTTCCTCAGCCGGGCCCTGGAAGCCCCTGAGCGCCCCTACGTGGCCATCCTGGGAGGGGCCAAGATCTCCGATAAGATCGGTGTCGTCCGCAACCTCCTCGTCCGGGCCGATACCCTTCTCATCGGAGGCGGCATGGCCAACACCTTCCTCAAGGCCCGGGGGCTTTCGGTGGGCGACTCCCTGGTGGAGGACGACGCCGTGCCCGTGGCCAGGGAACTCCTGGAGGGGGCTGCGGACCGGCTTCGCCTGCCGGTAGATGTGGTGATCGCCGACGCCTTCACCGCCGACGCTGCCCGGAAGGTGGTGCCTGTGGACCAGGTGCCAGCGGCCTGGCGCATCCTGGACATCGGCCCGCAGACGGTCGCCCGCTTCGCCGAGGCCGTCCGCGGCGCCCGGACCGTCTTCTGGAACGGCCCCATGGGCGTCTTTGAGTTCCCGCCCTTCGCCGAAGGGACCTTCGCTATCGCCCGGGCCGTGGCCGAATGCGCCGGCACGACCATCGTGGGTGGCGGGGACTCAGTGGCCGCGGTCAACCAGGCTGGCGTGGCGGACCGCATCACCCACATCTCCACTGGTGGCGGGGCTTCCCTGGAGTTCATGGAAGGGAGGACCCTCCCCGGGGTGGCCGTCCTGGAAGACCGCCTGTAGGAACTGCTCCGGAGGGGAACCATGCGCACCCCGATCATCGCTGGCAACTGGAAGATGCACAAGACCCTGGAAGAGGCTGTGGCCCACGCCCGCCAGATGCGGCCCAAACTCGTGGAGGTGAAGGGTGTGGAGAAGGTCCTCTGCCCGCCCTTCGTGGCCCTGGCCGCGGTGCGGGACGTCATCCAGGCGACGGACATCAAACTGGGTGCCCAGAACATGCACTGGGAGGCCCAGGGGGCGTTCACGGGCGAGATCTCTCCTCTCATGCTCAAGGGCCTGTGCCAGTACGTCATCCTGGGGCACTCGGAGCGGCGCGCCTACTTCGGCGAGACCGACGAGGGGGTCAACCGCAAGGTGAAGGCGGCCCTGGCCCACGGCCTGACGCCCATCGTCTGCGTCGGCGAGAACCTGGAACAGCACGAGGCCGGCCAGACGGAAACGTGGGTGGCAGGCCAGGTGCGGGCGGCCTTCGCCGGCCTCACCGCGGAGGAGGCGCGGCGGGTCGTCCTGGCCTACGAGCCCATCTGGGCCATCGGCACGGGCCACGCGGCCACGCCTGCTGGAGCCAACGCCGTCATCGGCCTGACCATCCGGGGGATTCTGGCCGACCTCTACGATGAGGCCACCGCACAGGCGGTGCGGGTCCAGTACGGCGGGAGCGTGAACGCCGCCAACATCGGCGGGTTCATGGCCCAGCCCGATATAGACGGCGCGCTGGTGGGCGGGGCCAGCCTGAAGGCCGACGAGTTCGTGGCCATCGTGCGCATCGCCGCCGAGATGAAGGGCCTCGCCTGAGGTGCAGAGCCCGGCCCCGCCCCAGGCTGCGAGGGGCGGGGCCCTCCCCACCCCCTCCGGACACGACCCTCTCACCCCCGCGTTTTGACACCCCCTCTGACGTCTGATACAATCGGAGGGCAGGGCGAATGGTATAATGTCGACAAAAGGGCCCAGAGCCCTCTCCCCCACCCCGGAGGGACACCGGTGGATTTGGTGATCCGGAACGGCACGGTCGTGACAGCATCGGATGTCTTCCAGGCCGACGTGGGCATCCGCGGGGGCACCATCGTCGCCCTGGGAAGAGGGCTTTCCGCACCGCAGATGCTGGATGCCTCGGGACATCTGGTCTTCCCCGGCTTCGTGGACCCCCACGTCCACCTCCAGATGCGGAGCGGCGACCTCTGCTCCGCCGACGACTTCACCACTGGCACCATCGCCGCGGCCTGCGGGGGCACGACGACAGTCCTGGACTTCGCCGAGGCCCACGGTGAACCCCTCACGGAGGCCGTGGCCCGGCGGCGCGCCGAAGCCGATGGCCGCGTGGCCGTGGACTACAGCCTGCACCTCACCGGCAACGCGGACGACGCGGCCTTCCTGGAAGAGGTGCGCCACCTCGCCTCCGAGGGCTACACCAGCCTGAAACTCTACACCACCTACCCGGGCCTCCTGGTGGACGATGGGCAGATGCTGCGCCTCTTCGCCCTCTGCCGGGAGGAGGGGGTCCTCCCCCTGGTGCACTGCGAGAACCACGCCATCGTAGAGCACCTCCGACGCCGCCTCTGGGAGGAGGGGAACCGCTCGGTCGCCGCACACCCCCTGAGCCGGCCTCCCGAAGCGGAAGCCGAAGCCGCCTGGCGGGTGCTGACTCTGGCGCGGGTGGCGGGGGCTGCGGTCTACCTCGTCCACGTGAGTGCGCGGGACACCCTGGGGGTCCTGCGCTGGGCCCGCGGCCGCGGCCAGGAAGCCTATGCGGAGGTCTGCCCCCAGCACCTCCTGGTGGACGACCGCGTCTACGCCCGGCCCTTTGAGGAGGCCGCCCCCTTCGTCTACGCGCCGCCCTCCCGTCCTCCAGAGCACCTGCCGGCCCTGTGGGCAGCCCTCGCGGCCGGGGACCTGCAGGCGGTGGCCACGGACCACTGCCCCTGGAACCTGGCCGGGCAGAAGGACCGGGGGCGGGACGACTTCACCCGCATGCCCAACGGTGGGGCGGGGGTTGAGACGCGCCCCGTCCTCCTCTACAGCGAGGGGGTGCGGAAGCGGGGGCTCCCCCTGACCCGCTTTGTGGACGCCTGCGCCACGGCCCCAGCCCGCCTCTTCGGCCTCTACCCCAGGAAGGGGACGGTCGCCGTGGGCGCGGATGCCGACCTGGTGGTCTGGGACCCGGAGGCGAAGTGGACGCTGCGCCGCTCGGCCCTGCACCAGAACGTGGACCACTGCCCTTTTGAGGGGTGGGAGGTGCAGGGGCGGCCGCGGTGGGTCTTCCTGCGGGGGCGCATGGTCGTGCAGGAAGGCGAGTTCGTGGGAGAGGTGGGGATGGGCCAGTTCCTGCGGCGCGGGAGGTTCGCGCACAGAGGGTTGGCGCTCCTGTGAGCACGGCGAGGCATGGAGGGCACGATGGCAGCAGACAGGCACGGTAGGGAAGACGTTCTGGCCAGGCTGCGGGCCTTGCGGGAGCAAGCCCGCCTGGGCGGAGGGCCCGAAGGGATCGCCCGCCAGCACGCCCAGGGCAAGGGCACAGCACGGGAGCGATTGGCCCTCCTCCTGGACCCGGGGTCCTTCCTGGAACTGGGCGACCTGGCCCTGCACGACTGCACCGATTTCGGCATGGAGGAGAGGCGCTACCTGGGCGACGGGGTGGTCACCGGCCTGGGGACGATTGAGGGCCGCGATGTGGCCGTCTTCGCCCAGGATTTCACCGTCCTCGGCGGCTCTTTCTCGGAGGTGCAGGCGCGCAAGGTCTGCCAGATCATGGACCTGGCGATGGAGGCCGGCATGCCGGTCATTGGCCTCAACGACTCCGGCGGGGCACGCATCCAGGAAGGGGTGAAGAGCCTGGCCGGGTATGCCGAACTCTTCACCCGCAACACCCTGGCCTCCGGCGTTGTGCCCCAGATCTCCGTCATGATGGGGCCGTGCGCGGGCGGTTCCGTCTACTCCCCTGCGCTCACGGACTTCATCATCATGGTGGAGGGGACTTCCTACATGTTCATCACCGGGCCGGACGTGATCCGGACAGTGACGGGCGAGGAAGTCGGCTTCCAGGAACTGGGAGGCGCGGCGGTCCATGCCGCCCGCAGCGGAGTGGCCCACTTCGCCGTGCCGGACGAAGCTTCGGCCCTGGCCCTCGTGCGGAGGCTCCTCGGCTACCTCCCCTCCAACAACGAGGAAGACCCACCCCTCGCCCCGGCCAAAGCCCCGCCTCCGGGCGCGGCGGAGGCCCTCAACCGCATCATCCCGGAGGACCCCACCCAGCCCTACGACGTCAAAGAGGTGGTCCGCCTGGTCTTTGACGGAGACTCCTTCCTGGAGGTCCACGAGCACTTCGCCACCAACGCTGTGGTGGGGTTCGCCCGGCTGGAGGGGCGAGTGGTGGGCGTGGTGGCCCAGCAGCCGATGGTCCTGGCCGGCGCGCTGGACATTGACGCTTCCGACAAGATCGCCCGCTTTGTGCGCTTCTGCGATGCCTTCCACATCCCCCTGGTCACCTTCGTGGACTCGCCGGGCTTCCTGCCGGGCGTGGCCCAGGAGCACGGCGGCATCATCCGGCACGGCGCCAAGATCGTCTACGCCTATGCCGAGGCCACAGTGCCCAAGGTCTCCGTGGTCCTGCGCAAGGCCTATGGAGGGGCCTACATCGTCCTGAGCAGCAAGTACGTGCGCACCGACATCACTTTCGCCTGGCCCACGGCGGAGATCGCTGTGATGGGCCCGGAGGGGGCGGTGAGCATCATCTACCGGAGGGAGCTCGCGGAAAGCGAGGACCCGGAGGCCCTGCGCCGCCAACTGGTGGCGTCCTACCAGGAGCGGTTCGCCACGCCCTACGCGGCAGCGGCCAGCGGCCACGTGGATACCGTCATAGAGCCGGCGGAGACGCGCCCACGTCTCTGCGCGGCCCTCCGCTACCTGCGCCAGAAGCAGGCCACGAATCCGCCGAAGAAGCACGGCATCATGCCAGTGTAGGGAGTGGGGAGCGGTGAGCGAGACGGTTCTCCAGGGGCTTGCCATCACGGTAGTGGGGATGGGGCTGGTCTTCGCCGCGCTCGGCATCCTGCTCGTGGTCATGGTGGTCCTGGAGCGGGCCTTCCGTCCCCGGCCGGCGCAGAGCCAGGCCCCCCAGGCGGCGGAGGAGCAGGAAGCCAGGGAGGACCTCACCCTGATCGCCGCGGTAGCGCTTGCCCTGGCCCAGGCTGCGGCGCGGGAGCCAGTGAGCGTGGAGGTCCCCCAGTGGGCTGAGGCGGAGATGGGGCCCTGGGCAGCCGCGGGCCGTCGCCGCCAGGTGCACGCGTGGCGGCGGGGCGGCCGCACCAGTTTCTGGCTGCCCGGGCGGTAAGGAGATAGGAGGAGACGCGGTGGCACAACGGTACCAGCTGGAGGTGGAAGGGCGGACCTACGTGGTGGAGGTGGAAGACCCCTTCGCTTCGCCCGCCGTGGTGCGCGTCAACGGCCGGGAGTTCCGGGTCGTCTGGCGGCCAGTGGAAGAAGCAGCCGCGCCGGCGGCCGGTGCGCCCTCCCTGACGGAGGGACCTTCTGGAGCGCTGGCCGGCGACCTTTCCCTGCGGGCCGTGACCGCGCCCATGCCCGGCACCATCCTGGACATCCGGGTGCGGCCAGGGGACGAGGTGGCCTTCCAGCAGGAACTGTGCAGCCTGGAGGCCATGAAGATGAAGAACAGCATCCGCTCGCCCCGCGCAGGCCGGATCGCCGAGGTGCGGGTGACCGAGGGGCAGACCGTGGCCTACGGCGACGTGCTGTTCACCTTCGCCTGATGCCAGAGGGGGCATGCCGTGAGTTGGGAGACGCTTCTGCCGAACCTCTTTGCAGGCCTTCTGCACCTCACCTGGGGCAACCTGGTGATGATGGCCGTGGGGGGCGTGCTCATCTACCTGGCCATCGCCAGGGAGTACGAGCCGGTGCTCCTCCTGCCCATCGGCGTGGGGTGCATCCTGGCCAACATCCCCCTGGCGGGCATGACAGATGGGGATGGCATCCTGGGCCTCCTGAAGCGGGCCGGTATTGACAACGAACTCTTCCCCCTCCTCATCTTCATCGGGGTTGGGGCCATGACCGACTTCGGCCCCCTCTTAGAGAACCCCAAGATGGTCCTCCTGGGCGCGGCGGGCCAGTTCGGCATCTTCGGCACGCTCCTCGTCTCCACTCTGGTGGGCTTCAACATCAAGGAGGCTGCTTCCATCGGCATCATCGGCTCGGCCGACGGTCCGACTTCCATTTACGTGGCCTCGGTCCTCGCGCCGCACCTCCTGGGGCCCATCGCCGTGGCCGCCTATTCGTACATGTCCCTGGTACCCATCATCCAACCGCCGGTGATGCGCCTCCTGACCACGGAGCGGGAGCGCAAGATCAAGATGCCCTACACCTCCCGCCCCGTCTCCAAGACGACGCGCATCCTCTTCCCCATCGCCGTCACTCTGGTGGCCGGGCTCCTGGTGCCGCTGGCCACGCCCCTCATCGGGATGCTCATGTTCGGCAACCTCCTGCGGGAGGCGGGGGTGGTGGAGCGCCTCTCCAAAGCGGCCCAGAACGAACTGGCCAACGTGGTGACCCTTTTCCTGGGGCTTGCGGTGGGCTCCACCATGACCGCGGCCACCTTCCTGACCTGGCAGACCCTGGGCATCATCGTCATGGGCCTTCTGGCCTTCGCCTTGGACACGGCCGGGGGTGTCCTCTTCGGGAAACTCCTGTGCGTCCTTTCCGGCGGCAAGTTCAACCCCCTGATCGGGGCGTCGGGCATCTCGGCCTTCCCCATGTCGGCGCGCGTGGTGCAGAAGGTGGGGCAGGAGGAGGACTTCACCAACTTCCTCCTGATGCACGCCATGGGGGCCAACACGGCCGGGCAGATC
>JBMFPD010000015.1:0-20530 GCA_049969295.1 Anaerolineae bacterium
CCCGCGGCGTGGCTGCCCATTCCAGCGTGCCGGAGAAGGGGGTGAACGCCATCGTCCGCATGGCGCGCGTCATCCAGGCCTTTGAGGGCTACAACGAGGAACTCCTCGCCCGGACGCCGCACCCTCTCTGCGGCCACGGCCGCTTCAACCCCGGCGTGATCCGGGGCGGCGTGCAGGTCAACATGGTGCCGGACTACTGCGAACTGGAGGTGGACCGGCGCACCTTGCCCGGCGAGGCCGTGGAGCAGGTCTACGCGGAACTGCACGAGCGCATCGCCCGGGCTGCGGCATCCGACCCCGACTTCCGCTACGAGATCACCGAACCAACGTGGCTCATTGCCCCCAACGACATCCCGGTGGACGAGCCGGTGGTGAAGGCCCTCCGCGCCGGCCACGTGGCCCTCTTCGGCCACGACCCGGGGGTGCAGGCTTTCGTGGCCGGATCGGACGCGCCCTACATGGGCTTCCCCACGGTGGTCTGCGGGCCTGGGGCCATTGAGCAGGCGCACACCACCAACGAATTTGTGCACCTGGAGCAGGTGGTCTACGCGGCGAAATTGTATCTGTATGCCACTTTGCAGTTGCTGTCTTGATAAGGAGGGGCAGTGATGGACCGGGAGGACATGAAGCGAGCGGTCTGTGCGGAGATTGACCGCCGTCGGGAGGACATCGTCCGCGTGGCCCAGACCATGCTCCGCCATCCTGAACTGGGCTACAAGGAACACAGGACGGCCGCGCTCGTCAAGGGGGAACTGGAGGCCCTGGGGCTGCCCGTGCGAGAGGGGCTGGCCATCACCGGGGTGGACGGGACGCTGGAGGGAGGCCAGCCTGGGCCCACCCTCTACCTCATGGGGGAACTGGATGCCGTCATCTCCCCTGAAGCGCCCATCCACGACCCGGCGACGGGCGCGGCGCACCAGTGCGGGCACCACATCCAGGTGGCCTCCATGTTGGGCGCGGCTATGGGATTGGTGGGCGCGGGCATCGCAGGGGAACTGGCGGGGCGCATCCGCTTCCTGGGGGTCCCTGCGGAAGAGTTCGTGGAGATTGAGTACCGGCTGGGCCTGGTGGAAGAGGGGAAGATCGGTTTCCTGGGCGGCAAGCCGGAACTCATTCGGCAGGGCTACTTTGACGAGGGCGGCATCGCCATGATGGTCCACTCTTTCCCCAACGCCCCGGAGCCCGGCTTCTACTTCGGGGCCAGGGGCAACGGGTTCCTGGCCAAGTTCGTGCAGTATGTGGGGCGGGCCGCCCACGCCGGGGCCGCACCCCACGAGGGGATCAACGCCCTCAACGCCGCGTGCCTCGGCATCCTCGCCATCCACGCCCAGCGCGAGACCTTCCGCGATGAGGACGCCATCCGCGTCCATCCCATCGTCACCAAAGGCGGGGACGTGGTCAACATCGTGCCAGCCGACGTCCGGTTGGAGACCTACGTCCGAGGGAAGACCGTGGAGGCCATCCTGGATGCCTCGCGCAAGGTGGACCGCGCCCTGCGCGCTGGTGGGGATGCTGTGGGAGCGCAGACGCGCATCCGCAACGTGCCAGGGTACCTGCCCCTCTTCCAGGACGAGCGCCTGACGGCCCTCGGGAAGGCCAACGGCCGGGCCCTCCTCGGGGAGCGGGGCACCCTGGACGCGGGCTTCCTGGGCGGTTCCTTTGATGTGGGGGACCTGGCCCACCTGATGCCCGTGCTCCACCCCCTCGTCGGCGGGACGCAGGGGGCCCTGCACGGCAAGGACTTCGCCGTGGTGGACTACGAAGCGGCTGCCGTCCTGCCGGCCAAGTTGCTGGCCATGTGCGCTGTGGACCTCCTGGCAGACGGCGCACGCGAGGCCAGGGAAGTGATCGCGAACTACCGTGCACCCCTGACCAAGGAGCAATACCTGGCCCTGATGGCCGATCTGGCCCAGTAGCCTTCCTGGGGGAGGAGGTCCTATGCCCATTGACGCGCCGCGATTGCACGACCGCTTGATGCGGCTGGCCACCTTCGGCCAGACGCCCGAAGGTGGGGTCACTCGCCTGACCCTCACCCCCGAGTACATGGCAGCCCAGGCCCTCGTGCGCGAGTGGATGGAGGAGGCCGGCCTGGCCACATGGGTGGACGCCGTGGGCAACCTGATCGGGCGACGGGAGGGCACCGTGCCGGGCCTGCCTGCCATCCTCCTGGGCTCCCACATAGATACGGTGATCAACGGCGGCCGCTACGACGGGACGGTCGGGGTGCTGGGAGCGGTTGAGGTGGCCCAGGCTCTCCTGGAGGATGGCCTGAAGACCCGCCATCCCCTGGAGGTTATCTCCTTCATGGAGGAAGAGGGGACCCGCTGGGGCACCAATATGCTGGGGAGCCGGTTCCTCCTGGGCCGCATCACTCCCGACTACATGCACGAGCGCAAGGACCGCCAGGGGGTGAGCATCGCCCAGGCCCTGGCCGAGGCCGGGTTTGACCCGGCGCGGTACCGGGAGGCGGCGCGCGATCCGAACGAGTTCGCCGCCTACGTGGAGATGCACATTGAGCAAGGGGCTGTCCTGGAGAGCCTGGGCGCGCCCGTGGGCGTGGTGACGGGCATCGCTGGCCCCCTCTTCATGGGCCTGCGCCTCACCGGGCGCACAGACCACGCCGGGGCCACCCCCATGCACCTCCGCCGCGATGCCCTGGTGGTGGCGGCCCGGGTCGTCCTGGAGGCCCAGCGGGTGGCCAGGGCCACTTCCCCCACCGCGGTCGCCACCGTGGGCCGGCTGGAGGTCAAGCCCGGCGCGATCAACGCCATCCCCGGCGAAGTTGACATGACGCTGGACCTGCGCGATATTGTGGAGGAACAGCGCGACCGCATGGAAGCAGCCCTGCGCACGGCCATTGAGCGCTTCTCGGCGGAGGAAGGCGTCCGCTATCAGTTGGAGGAGTTCGCGCGCCACAAGCCAGTGCTGCTGCCGGAGCACATGGTGGACTGCATCGCCCAGGCCTGCCAGGAGGAGGGGCTGCCCGTCCACCGCCTCCCCAGCGGCGCGGGCCACGATGCCCAGGTCATGGCCTCCGCGGTGGACACAGGGATGATCTTCGTGCGCAGCCGGGACGGGATCAGCCACAGCCCGGAAGAGTTCACCAGCCTGGAGGACATCGTCCTGGGCACGCGGGTCCTCCTGCGGACCACGCTCATGCTGGACGCCTGGGGCTGACCAGCCTTCCTGTGGGGCGGTGCATGGACCGCCCCACAGGAAGCAGTGTACCGGCAGGACTTCGCCTTGCCCTTCCCTTTCCTTCGCCGCAAGCGGGGGGGAAGGAGTGGCAGGGCGAGGGGAGGGCAGGGTCAACCTTCTCTGGGGGAAGATAGGTGCGCGTTTCTCTGGAACTGCTCTGGGCCGAAGTGGACCTCTCGGCCATCCGGCACAACGTGCGGGCCCTGAAGGCCTGGGTGGGGCCCCAGGTGGAGGTGGCGGCCGTGGTCAAGGCCAACGGCTACGGCCACGGCGCCATCCCCGTGAGCCAGGCAGCCCTGGAGGCCGGAGCCAGCCGCCTGGCAGTGGGCTGGGTGGCGGAAGGCTCGGCCCTGCGGCAGGGAGGTGTCACCGCACCCATCCTGGTCATGGGCTACTCCCTGCCAGAGGACGCACCGGCCATCGTCTACTACGACCTCACCCCCACCGTCTGCTCCAGGGACATGGCCCTGGCCCTCTCCGACGCGTGCCAGGTCCAGAGGAAGGAGCTCCCCTTCCACGTCAAGGTGGATACGGGCATGGGCCGCTTCGGCCTCCTGCCGGAGGAGGTGGTCCCCTTCCTGAAGGACGTGGTCCGCCTGCCGGGGTTGCGGCTGGAAGGGCTCTGGACCCACTTCGCCACCGCTGACGAGGATACGGCCTACGCCCGCCAGCAGTTCGCCCTCTACCAGGAGGTCCTCCGGGAGGTGGAGGCGGCCGGGTTCGCCATCTCCCTGCGGCATGCGGCCAACAGCGGCGCGACGCTCAGCCTCCCGGAAACCCACCTGGACATGGTCCGTTGCGGCATTGCCATCTACGGACTGTACCCTTCAGCGGGAGTGGATCGCCCCGTGCACCTGCGGCCAGCCCTGACCCTGAAGGGGCGGGTAGGGCACGTGCGCACCCTGCCCGCAGGCTTCCCCATCAGTTACGGGCGCACCTTCACCACCACGCGTCCGACACGCGTGGCCCTCGTCCCCATCGGCTACGGCGACGGCTACCACCGCCTGCACTCCAACCGCGGGGCAGTGCTCATCCGGGGGCGGCGTGCCCCCATCTTGGGCCGGGTGTGCATGGACCAGTGCGTGGTGGACGTGACCGACATCCCCGGCGTGCGGGACGGGGATGAGGTGGTCATCCTCGGCCGCCAGGGGGACGAGGAGATCACCGCGGAAGAGGTGGCCGCCTGGGCCGACACCATCCACTACGAGGTGGTGACCGGGCTCACCTCCCGCGTGCTGCGGGTGTACAGGGGTGCGGAGAGCACCCTGCCCACCCCCGCGCGGGGCAGAGGCGACGCATGAACCGGCCAGGGTGAAGCCGGAGCCTGTCCCGCTGATTTCCTCCCCAGGGGCCCTTGTGCTATACTTGCTCCTGCGCACCACCTCAGTCCACGTATGGGGGGTTGCCTATGCCCATTGGACCCAATACCCAGCGGCTCCTTGAGGAAGACATCCTCCGGTGCCCGGTCTGCGTCACCGACCCAGCGCGTCGTCTGGTTGAGGAAGACCCGGGGCGCCTGGCCCTGGTCCACGAAGCCTGGCTGGTGTGCCAGAGCCCCGGCTGCGGCCGCAAGTACCCAATCCGGGACGACATCCCCGTCCTCCTGATAGAAGAAGGCGACCGGTACCGAAAGGTCCCGCTGGAAGACCTGGGCAGGCCATGAACGTGGGTGCCCCTGCAACCCTGCCCCGGCTCCTGCTGGCGGCGGTGCTCCTTGCCGGGCTCGTATCCGCCGCGGCCTCAGCGCAGGAGCCCATCCTCATCCGCACCCTGCCTCCAGAAGTGCACTTCGCCGAGAAGGTTGTCTTCCAGGCGGAGGCGGAGGCCGCAAGCCCTATCCGTTCGGCGGAGGTCCTCTACGGGGAGGTCGGCGAACGGGTGCGAGCCCGTGCCACGGCGGAGTTCACGCCGGGCACCCGCATCCGGGCCACCTACACGTGGAACCTGGAGCCTGGAGACCTTCCGCCGGGGGCGATCGTCCAGTACACCTGGCGCCTGGAGGATGAGGCCGGGCATGTGGTGACCAGCGAGCCCCAGACCTTCGCCTACCTGGACGACCGTTTCGCCTGGGAGGAAGTGAGCGCGGGCCCGATCACCCTGCATTTCTACGGCCTGCGGGAGGCCGACGCCCGTCGCCTCCTGGAGGCGGCGACCAGGGCCCTGGAGCGCCTGGAAAGGAACGTGGGCGTTACCCTCACCCGCCCTGTCCACATCTGGGCCTACAGGACCAGCGCAGATATGCGCCTGGCCATTCCTTCCCGCAGCAGGGCCTTTGACGAGCGGGTCCTGACCCTGGGCATGGCCATGTCGGAGGACACCCTGGTCGTCCTCAGCAGCGCGCCGGACGTGGAGATGGTCATCGGCCACGAACTGAGCCACCTGGTGGTGGGCCTGGCGACCCGGAACCCCCTTGGAGGGCTGCCCCGGTGGCTGGACGAAGGGCTGGCCATGTACGCGGAGGGCGACCTGCCCCCGGCCAACCGCCAGGCCCTGGAGCGTGCCGTGCGGCAGGGCACCCTCATCTCCGTCCGTTCCCTCTCGGGCTACACTGGCGACCCGGAGCAGGTGGACCTCTACTACGCGGAGGTCTATTCGGTGGTGCAGTTCCTGCTGGAACGGTACGGCCGCGACCGGATGCGGGAACTGCTGCAGCGCTTCAAGGAAGGGACGTACCAGGAGGAGGCTCTGCGCCAGGTCTACGGCCTGTCGCTGGACGAACTGGATGCTGCCTGGCGGGAGTGGCTGGGGGCGAGGCCGGCTGCTGTTCCCGCAGCCCAGGAGAAGGAAGGGGCCCAGGCCTCCCCGCAGGGAGGCCCTTGCCCTGGTGGGCTTCTGCCGCTGGGTCTCCTGGGCCTCGGCCTGTGGGGCCGCTTTCGGCGCGCGGCCTGAGGCCATAGGGCGTGTCCTGGGGCAGAGTGCGGAAGAAGGCGCAGGGGTCACGAAGGGCGCGAATGCCGCCCCCGCTTCCACGGGGGTGGCGCGCTCAATCGTCCAGAAGGCTGATGAGATCCCCTCGGTAGCCCTCCAGGATGTGGGCCACCCGCTCCACGTCCTCCTCGCCGATGGGGGGACGCTCCAGGGCTTCGCGCCATTCCTCCAGGGTCATTTCGCCCACCACCGTAGCCCCCTGGGGCTCCCCCGTGTGGAGCAGGACCACCACCAGTTGGTGCATGTCGCAGTGCTCGCAGTAGCCCACGAGGAGCCATGCGTCCTCATGGCGGGCGAGGATTTCAATCTGTTCGGGATCGTAAGGCTGCCGGCACGAAAGGCACCCCACGCCGGAGACCAGTTCCAGCAGTTCGTCCAGCCACGCGGGTTCTTCTTCCGAGAGGCTGGGGTCTTCGTCCAGCGGTGCCTTGTCCTGCATCGCTCTAACTCCTCCCGGGAGCGCAGGGGCCTCGGGGCTACGCCTCGCGTTCCACGATGACCTTCACCTGGGCGACCACATCGCCGTGCAGTTTCACGGTGACGGTGTGTTCCCCCAGGTCCCGGATAGGACGCTCCAGGAGGACTTTGCGCTTGTCCACTTCCAGCCCCGTGGCCTCCTGGATGGCCTGGGCGATGTCCGCGCTGGTGATGGACCCGTAGAGCCTGTCTCCTTCGCCGGCGCGCGCTCGGAAGGTGAGGGTCTGGTGGGCCAGTTTCTGGGCCAGTTCCTCTGCCTCCTGCTGGAGCCGTCGTGCCCGTTCTGCCTCGGCGACCCGTTCCTGCTCCGCCTGTTTGATGGCCCCTGGGGTGGCCGCCGCGGCCAGGCCCCTGGGGATGAGGTAGTTGCGGGCATAGCCGTCGGCCACGTTCTTGATGTCCCCGGCTTTGCCCAGCCCTGGCACATCTTTCCTCAGCACGACCTTCATAGGCCAGCCTCTCCTCGGATGGTGGCCCGCTCTGTGCATGGGGCCTGCACCGGGCCAATGATACCGCAAAGGCGCCGAAAAGCCAAATAGAGGCTCAGGGCCGCAGCGTCCAGCGCGCGAGGGGCCGCCTTGGGGCCTTGAGCGCGCCTCAGAGGTCGGGAGGGCCGCTTTGGAGCAGCGATTCGGCCAGGGCCACCACCTCTGCCATGCGGTGGCGGTAGGTGTGCCGGGCGCAGGCCGTGGCCCGGCCGTGCTGGGCGATGCGCCGGCGCTCCTCTGGATGGGTCAGGTAGTGCTCCACCTGGGCCAGCAGTTCGTCCACGTCGGCGTAGCAAGCCCAGTCCACGCCCTCCTGGAACAGGTCCAACCCCTCTGGCTTGCGCTCGTTGAGGAGGAAGGCCCCGCAGCCCAGGGCCTCAAAGGTCCGCATGTTCAGGCCTGGCCCGTCCTGGGCCTGGGAGATGTTCAGCACGATGTCCGCCGCGCTGTTGGCCCGGGCCATGTCGTCCAGATAGATGCCGCCCCCGCGCAGCCTGGCCCGCAGGCGTGGGCCGGTCCAGCGGGGGTCCCAGCGTTCGCCCCAGACCGCCAGGTCCCAATCCGCCAGGCGTTCCAGAAGGGCCGCCCGCTCGGGGTAGCCCGTCCCCACAAAGCAGATCTGGCTCCGCCACCGCTCCCGCTCCTGCGGGGAAAGGGGGATGGGGCGGTGCACGACCGGGTCGCAGGCGAAGGGGAGGAAGGCCGTGCGGCGGGCCCCGGCCCGCTCCACAGGAGCGATCCGGGCCCGCACAGGCAGGAGCCAGGCGTCGTACAGGGGGATGCTGGCCCGCAGCAGGGGACTCGCGTAGCGGCGGTGGAAGGGGTCGTCCGGCATCCAGTTGAAGAGCAAGGGGCGCTCCCTGCCCCCCTCCTGGAGCCTCTGGAGCGTCTGGGGGAAGATGGGGTTTCCCTTGGTCGCCAGGAAGACCTGCGGCTTCCAGGTCCGAACTGCCTCCAGGAGGTCGCGGTTCATCTGCCGGTCCCTGGGGTGGGGGCCGAGGAGGAGGCGCAGGCGGCCCAGGACCTTGTCCAGAAGGGTCCTGGGGAGGGGGCGGGCGTAGTCGGCATAGTCCAGGACGCGCACCTCGTGCCCCAGGCCCTCCAGAGCGCGCACCACGAACCACCCCAGGGCGGCTTGTCCATATCCCACGGAGTCCAGCCAGACCAGGAACTTCACCCTCTCCCTCCTCCTTCGGCTGGGGCCGGTCGCCCCAGGAGCAGGCCCCAGAGGAACCGCGCCCGGTCGCCCAGGGCCCGGCCCTCGCACGCGACAAGGGCTGTGTAGAACGCACCCGCCACGCACGCGCCGTGGGCGGCGACCCGTGGCAGGAGAGGCCACCCGCGGGCCGGTCCTCCACCCCAGGCCACCCAGGCCACGGCGAGGAGGGCCACGCCGGTCCCCAGGGCCGGGCCCTTCAGGACCTCCCACAGGGGGAGAGGGATGAGGTCCGCGACATAGCGGTAGGTGAGGACCAGACCCACCAGGAAGGCGAGCCCCACCCCGACGGCGGTCCCCCGCGCCTGGAAGGCCAAGGTCAGGGGCGTGGCCGCGACAATGAGGGCCACAGCCTGCGCGGTCTGCACCGCAGTGGCTTTGCCGGGGTGACCGGTGGCCACGAAGAGCGCGCCTGCGTCGTCCAGCAGGGGGCGGATGACGGAGTAGGCGATCAGGAAGCGCAGGTAGAGCGCGCTGGGCAACCACGCCTCTCCGAAGAGGAGGCGCACGAAATCCGGCGCGGTGGCGAAGATGGCCAGGGCCAGGGGCAGGGCCACGGCAGCGATGAGCCACAGGGTCAGGCCGAAGGCCCGTGCGAGGCGAGGGGGATCGCCCTGCAGGCGGGCGTAGAAGGGAAGGGAGACCCGGGCCACGATGTGCGTCACCAGACCGGTGGGCCACTGGGCTACCTTGTAGGCCCGCTCGTAATAGCCCAGAGTGGCCACGCCCACCAGCGTCCCCACCAGGAAGTTGTCAAACTGGAGGACGAAGATGGTGGCGTAGGAGCCCAGCACCAGGGCTGCTCCGTACCGCAGCAGGAAGAGGACGGTGGACCGCTCCAGGCGCAGCCGTGGGCGGACGCCAGCCAGGAGCCAGAACCCCAGCGTTCCCACCCCTGCATTCACGGCGTTGCCGATGAGAAGGCTCCAGTAGCCGAACCCCCGCCAGGCGAGGAAGATGCTCGCGGCGTAGGAGGCGGCCAGGGCCCCCGTGACCACGGGCGTGGAACGGCCGAAGCGCAGGTCCTTCTCCAGAAGGTTGCGGGCGGTGGTGCCGCTGGCCTCCAGGAGGCCCACAAAGGCCAGGGCCAGGACTGCAGAGGCCACCTGTGGGGCGTACCCCAGGGCGAGGAGCAGGGGGCGCACAGCCCCTGCCACGACGAGGCCCAGCCCCGCCAGCCCCAGTTGGAGGCCCAGGTGGCTGCCCACCAGATCCTCCGTGGTGGGTTGGCGGTGCATGAAGGCGTAGTCCAGGCCGAGTTTGGTCCGCACGTCCACGAGGCCGAGGAGGAAGGCCCCCAGGGCCACGACGCCGAAGTCCTCCGGGGCCAGGAGGCGGGTGAGGACGATGGTGGTGACGAAGCCCATGCCCATGTTGGTGTAGGAACTGACCAGGACGTAGGCTGCCCCCCGAACAGCCCGTCCTGCAGCCTGGCGCAACTCCTCATCCACCATGGCTGGCCCCCCCGGTGGGCTTTTGGGCCACGACCAGGACGTGCGCCCACGCCGGCCCCCAGTAGGGGATGCACCGGCGCACCACAAGCCCCGCCTCCTGGCACCGCGCCACCACCATGGCCGCGGTGTACAACGTCCGGTGGTCCCTCTGGTCTCCGTACAGGTGTTGCATCATCTGCCGGTGGGGGAGGATGCCGGCCTGCCAGGCCCGGCAGAGGAGGTCCAGGTCGGGCGTGGTGAGGACGAGGTAGCCGCCCGGGGCCAGAGTGCGCGCCGCCTCCCCCAGGAAGCGGCGCCCGCCTTCCTCGTCCAGGTGCTCCAGGAGTTCCGTGGCCAGGAGTTCCTCCAGGCAGCCATCCCGCAGGGGGAGCGCACGGGCGTCGGCCTGGAAATCCAGGTGGGAGTGCCAGATGAGGTCCGCGTGGAGGTAGCCCTGGTAGTGGCTCTGGCCGCAGCCCAGGTTGAGGCGGAGAGCCTGGCCCGCAGAGGAGGCAGGGGGACGCCCAGGCGGAGGAGAAGCCCTGTGGGCACGCCACCACTGCAACGCCGCGCCGGCCAGCCTTGTGGCCACCAGGACCCTCTTGAGCCACACCTTCCAGCGGGGCCAGCGGAGGAGGTCGGCCGGGCTGTACGGGGAAGGGGTCGGGGTGGAGGGGCTTTCCATCGGCGGGCGGTCCGGCTCAGGGCTCTTCCGGTGGCTGGGCGGCCTCTTCCTTCAGGGCTGTGGCCTCCTGGCTGGGACGGACGTGCTCCTCAATGCCCCGGATGAAGAGACGGCCGTCAAAGTGCCCACCGTCGTCCAGGAGGAAGAGGTCCACGTGGACCTCGCCCCAGATGCGGCCTCCGTCCAGGAGTTCCACCCGATGGGCGCGGATGGTCCCCTCCACCGCGCCGGCGACCGAGACAGTATCTGCCTGGATGTCGGCGATGACCCGGGCGCTGGGGGCGACGATGACGTGGCCCAGGGTGGTGATGGAACCGCCGCGGTAGAGACCCTCCAGACGGACCGAGCCATCGCACTCCAGGTGGCCGGAGAAACTGGCCGTGGGGCCCAGGACGACATCCAGGTGCGCTTCCAGGCGGCGGGCACGGCGTCTGCGGAACATGGGGGCCTCCTCAGGCGGTCTGCTGCTGGTAGGCGATGGCGATGGCCTGTTTCTCCTCTTCCGTCAGCGCGTACTCCGATTCCCACTTCTTCAGGGGCTTGGCGTAGACCCGTGTCCCTTCCCGGGCGTGGAGGCTGGAGATGACCACCCCGTTGCCGTGCCCATCCACCAGGGCGATGGCAAAACTCTGGTTGCCGCCGGTGTCGGGGAAGGGGTTGAAGCGGACCACTCCCAGGTGCTGGAGGCTGTAGCGGGCCGCCACCTGGAGCCTCCTGGCCAGGGCATTCAGGTCCTGCACCTGGCTGGCCGTCTCCTGGACCTGGGTCAGGTAGGATTGGAGCAGGGATTCCAGGTCGGCCCCGGATGCGGCGGTGAGCAGCGTCCTCAGGCGGCGCTCCAGGCGGACCTGGCGCCAGGTGAGGTAGGCAAGCCAGAGGGCCACAGCCAGGAGGCCGACGCCAAGGCCCCACGTGGCTGCGGACAGGGTTCCCGGTCCTGGCATACGCACGTTCCTCCGCTCTGCCTTGGATGGGGGTATTGTACCGCAAGGGGATGGGGGCGTCAACCGAACCCAGCCGCCGTTTCCAACACCCGTGCAGACCGCAGGGCAAGCCTCCTGGCGTGCCCTCTACATGGGACGGCCGGCGAAACGCCCTAAGGAGTCCCCTCGCACGCCCTCTGGAGGGGCGGCGGATGGGCCGCCCGGGGCGAAGCGCTCGTACCGCTCGTAGTACCCCAGGAGACGACCCTCGGGGTCCCGCACGCCGCGGATGTAGAGCCGCCGCTTCTCGTTCTCGGAGACAAGGACCTCCTCCTCGCCGGCCACAAGGCGCGCC
Source organism: Anaerolineae bacterium (assembly GCA_049969295.1). Taxonomy (GTDB): domain Bacteria; phylum Chloroflexota; class Anaerolineae; order DTPP01; family DTPP01; genus DAOTYM01. The sequence goes on from JBMFPD010000015.1 coordinate 11,704, forward strand.
CAGGCCTCCCGGATGAGCGTTCATGTAGCGGATGACGTGGTCCGGCCCGACGAGGACGATCTCCTCTGGCAGGCTATCCAGAATGGCACGCAGGGTCGCTTCGTCCACCATCTTTCCTGCTCCTTTGCGGCCGCCTGGGTTGGGTTCAGTGGGCGCTGCGGCCTTTCGCCCCCTGCAGAGCGACGAGGAGGAGCGACACATCGGCCGGGTTGACCCCCGGCACGCGGGAGGCCTGCCCCACGGTGGCCGGGCGGAAGCGCTCCAACTTCTCCCGGGCCTCGTTCCGCAGGCCCACCACGCGCCGGTAGTCAAAGTCCCGCGGGATGGGCCACTCTTCCAGCCTTCTGAGCCGGGCCACCTCCCTCTCCTGCTTGGCAATGTACCCGGCGTACTTGGCCTCCACTTCCACTTGCTCCGCGGCCGCGGGCGAGAGGGGCTCCGGAGGGGGCGCGCAGCGGGCCACCAGCGCGTAGGTCACCTCCGGCCGTCGCAGGAACTGGAGCGCGTTCACCCCCTCTGTCAGGGGCTCCAACCCTGCCTCCTGAAGGGCCGCGTTGACCTCGGGGTCCGGACGGAGCCACGTCGCCTCCAGGCGGGCCAGTTCTTCCTCAATGGACCGGCGGCGGGAACGCAATTCCGCCAGGCGCTCCGGGGGGAGGAGCCCCAATTCCTCGGCCACAGGGGCCAGGCGCAGGTCGGCGTTGTCCTGCCGCAGGAGCAGGCGGTACTCGGCTCGGGAGGTCATGATGCGGTAGGGCTCGTCTTGCTCCCGGGTCACCAGGTCGGCTATGAGCACGCCGATGTAGGCTTGGTCCCGCCGCAGGGTGACGGGGGGCTTGCCCATCACCTTGCGGGCGGCGTTCACGCCGGCCATCAGGCCCTGGGCCGCGGCTTCCTCGTACCCGGAGGTGCCGTTGATCTGCCCGGCCAGGAAGAGTCCCTCCACGAGGCGGGTCTCCAGGGAGGCGTGGATCTGGGTGGTGGGGACGTAGTCGTACTCAATGGCGTACCCCGGGCGCAGGATGACCGCCTCCCGCAGGGCAGGGATGGTGTGCAGCATCTCCCGCTGCACCTCCTCCGGAAGGCCGGTGAAGAACCCCTGCACGTAGACCTCGCCCGTCCACCACCCCTCCGGCTCCAGGAAGAGTTGGTGCGACTCCTTGTCGGGGAAGCGGACCAGTTTCTCCTCAAAGGAAGGGCAGTACCGGGGCCCCACAGCCTCAATCGTCCCCGGCAGGATGGGCGAACGGTGCAGGTTCGCCCGCACCACGCGGTGGGTCTCGGCGTTGGTGCGCACAAGGTAACACGGCAGCTGCGGCCGCCATGCCGTCTGCCAGGGGATGGGGTAGACCGGGTTGGGAGGCGTCTGGAAGAAGGGCCCCACCAGCCCGTCCAGGGGGACCGGCTCTCCGGCCCACGCCGCGTGCTGGAAGGGGAAGTGGAAGTACAGGGGGGACTCGTGCCCCATCTGCGGTTCCGTCTGGGCGAAGTCAATGGTGCGGGCGTCCACGCGGGGTGGGGTGTTGGTCTGCAGACGCCCCAGCCTGAAGCCCAGGGCCCGCAGGGAGGCGGAGAGGCCCTCCGCGGGGAACTCCCCCGCCCTTCCCGCCGGGTAGGAGAACTCTCCGCTCAGGATGCGCCCGTTGAGGAAGGTGCCGGTGGTGAGGACCACCGCGCGGCCCTCCACCACCGCACCCCCCAGGAGTTCCACCCCGCGGATGCGGTCCCCGGTCACCAGGAGCCGCTCCACCCGGGCCTGGCGCAGGGTGAGGTTGGGGGCCCGCTCCAACGTGTGCTTCATGTTCAGGGAGTAGAGGCGCTTATCGCACTGGGCCCGCAGGGCCTGGACCGCCGGCCCCTTGGAACTGTTGAGGAGGCGGATCTGGATGAAGGTGCGGTCTGTGGCGCGGCCCATCTCGCCGCCCAGGGCATCCACTTCCCGCACCAGGTGCCCTTTGCCCGGCCCCCCGATGGACGGGTTGCAGGGCATCTGGGCGATGAGGTCCAGGTTCATGGTGATGAGGAGGGTGCGCGCGCCCAGGCGCGCCGCGGCCAGCGCGGCCTCGCAGCCGGCGTGTCCAGCACCCACCACGATCACGTCAAACCGGTCCACCATCCTCGGCCTCTCGGCTGGGCAGGTCCCCCGGGGCCTGCGCCAGTGCTGGGAAAAGGTATACCACAGGGGCGCAGTCCCCGCAAGAGGAACGGCCACCTTCAGTGCGCCATCGTCCGCGGGTTCCCCCTTCCCCTGGTGCTGGACCGCAGCGACTGTGGACGATATGTCATCCTGGGCAAGGCGAAGGGGAAGTAAGAGCGCACGGCCGCGCGCCCCTCCAAGGCCGTGCCGCGCCGCGAACCATGTTCCCTGTGGCGCAGGGCCAGGCCCCTCGCCTCCGCGTCCCCCTCCACCCCGGCGGTTGACACCCCTCTGTTCTCTGCTATAATGTCCCCGACCAGGAAGTACCTTATCGGCTGGAGGCAACAGTGAACGCGAAGCAATCGCCGCAGGGCCAGCCCGCCACGCGGGTGCGGAAGGTCGTCCGCCTTGCCCCGGGCATGCGCTTTGAGGGCACGGTCAAGGCCATCACCGATTTCGGTGCCTTCGTGGACATCGGCGTGGGCCGCGACGGCCTGGTCCACATCACCGAGGTCTCCCGCAAGCCCGTCTCCAAGATCACCGACGTCCTGCACGAGGGCGACAAGGTCACCGTCTGGATCAAGGACCTGGACCGGGAGCGCAACCGCATCAGCCTGACCATGGTGGACCCCAACGCCCCCTCCATAGAGGACCTGCGGGAAGGGGATATCGTGCGCGGGCGCGTGACCCGTCTGGAGCGCTACGGCGCGTTCCTGGACATCGGGGTGGAGCGGGAAGCCCTCCTCCATGTGCGCGAGATGGGCAAGGAGTTCGTCTCCCGTCCTGAAGACGTGGTCCGTGTCGGCCAGGAACTGGAGGTCCGCGTCATCCAGGTGGACGTCCAGCGCCGGCGCGTGGATGTGAGCCTGAAGGGCCTGGGTGAAGAGGAAGAGGACGAACCAGAAGCGGACCTGCCGGCCCCGGAAGAGATGGAAGAGGGAGAAGCCCCGACCCTGATGCAGATCGCGATGGAAGAAGCCCTCCGCCGCCAGGAGCGGCGCCACAGACGGGCCAAGGGCAGGAAGGACGAGGAAAGGACCCCTGCTCGCCAGAAGGAACTGGACGAGATCATCCGCCGCACCCTTGAGGCCCACCGCAACACCTAGGCCCACCTCAGGGGGCCCCTGCCGGAAGGCTCATCTGCCATTTCCGCACGCGAGGAGATGCTGGCCGCGCGAGGGGTCAGCATCTCTTTCTCTGTGTCGGGCCGGGCGTGCCATGCGTGAGGAACGGCCATGCAGGTCATCCTGACCCACGAGAACGCGGATTTTGACGCCCTGGCTGCGTTGCTCGCGGCCTGGAAACTCTCCCCCCAGGCCAAGCCAGTCCTGCCCCGGCGCCTCAACCGCAACCTGCGGGACTTCCTCACCCTGTACTGGGACGAACTCCCCTTCGTCCAGCCCGAAGACCTGCCCCGCGAGCCCGTAGACCTGGCCATCGTGGTGGATACCCAGTCCTACGCCCAGGTGCGGGGCATGAGCCCCCGCACCCGCGTCCACATCGTGGACCACCACGACCCGCCCGAGACCCTGCCGCCCGGGACCACCTTCCGTGGCGAGCCCGTGGGCGCGACCACCACCCTCCTGGTGGAGGAGATCATCCAGCGGGGAATCCACCTCACCGGGGTGGAGGCCACCCTCCTCGCCCTGGGCATCTACGAGGACACCGGGGGCTTCTCCTACAGCAGCACTACGCCCCGGGACCTCCGCTGCGCGGCCTGGCTCCTGGAGCAGGGGGCCAATCTGGACGTGGTCAACGAGTTCCTCCACTACCCCCTCACTCGCGCTCAGCAGGCCCTCTACCAGGCCCTGGTGGAGGCCAGCGAGCCCTACGAGTTCGCCGGGCACACCGTCCTCCTCGCCGCCGCCAGCGTGCGGGACTTTGACGAGGAGATCTCCACCCTGGCCCACAAGGTCCAAGACCTCCTGGACCCCGATGCCCTCTTCGTCCTGGTGGACCTGGGCGAGTTCGTGCAGATGGTCGCTCGCAGCCGAACCGAGGACATCCACGTCGGCCGCGTGGCCGAGGAGTTCGGAGGCGGTGGCCATGCCCGCGCCGCGGCGGCCCTCATCCGCGGCCTGGCACTGCAGGAAATCCGGGAACGGCTCCTCCAGGTCCTGGAGCACCATGTGCGGCCCCCCATCACCGTGCGCCAGATCATGTCCTTCGGCGTGCACGCCCTCTCGCCCCAGACCACCGTGGCCGAGGCCGCCGAGGCCATGCTCCGCTACGGCCACGAGGGGTTCCCTGTGGTGGAGGAGGGGCGCGTCGTCGGCGTGGTCACCCGGCGGGAGATTGACAAGGCCCTCCACCACAAACTGGGGCGGAAACGGGTGGAGGAGATCATGATCAAGGGCCCCATCGCCGTGCGTCCCGACGATTCCATAGAGACGCTCCAGACGGTCATGATGGAATACGGCGTGGGCCAGGTCCCTGTGGTGGAAGACGGCCAGGTCGTCGGCATCGTCACCCGCACGGACCTCCTGAAACTCTGGAGCCGGCCGCGGCAACCTCCACCCTCGGCCCAGCACACGGTCCGCCTCATGGAAGAGGCCCTCTCCCCCCAGGTGGTGATCCTCCTGCGGGAAGTGGGCCGCCGGGCCCGGGAGATGGGCTTCTCGGTCTACGCTGTGGGCGGTGTGGTCCGCGACCTCCTCCTGGGCATCCCCAACCTGGACCTGGACCTGGTGGTGGAAGGCGACGCCATCGCCCTGGCCCGCGCCCTGGCCCGGTCCCACGGCGGCCGTGTCCGCAGCCACCGGCGCTTCGGCACCGCCAAGTGGATCCTGGAAGGGCCCATGAAGCCCCTCCGGACGGACCAGGGCGAGGTGGATTGGGCGGCCTTGCCCATCCGCCACCTGGATTTCGTCACCGCCCGCACCGAGTTCTACGAGCACCCCACTGCCCTGCCCCAGGTGGAGCGCTCGTCCATCCGCCAGGACCTGCACCGGCGCGACTTCACCATCAACACCCTGGCCATCGCCCTCGCACCGGAGCGCTTCGGCGAACTCCTGGACTTCTACGGGGGGCACCAGGACCTGCGCCGGGGCCTCATCCGGGTGCTCCACAGCCTCAGTTTCGTGGAGGACCCGACCCGGATGCTGCGCGCGGTGCGCCTGGAACAGCGGCTGGGCTTCCGCATTGAGGAGCGCACCGCCGAACTGATGGAGAACGCCCTGGACCTCCTCCGGCGCACGACGGGCGAGCGCATCCGCCACGAACTGTACCTCATCCTGGAGGAAGCGGAGCCGGAGAAGGCCCTGGCCCGCCTGGACGAACTGGGCATCCTGCGCGCCCTTTCGCCCGGCCTGCGGGGGGACGAGTGGCTGGCGGAACGCTGCCGCGCCCTGCGCCAGAGCGTGCGGGAAGAGCCCTGGGCCAGCCTCGCGGCCCCGGAGGCGATCTGCGGCGCCTCCCTTGCCCCCTGTTACCTGGCGCTCCTCACCTACCGCCTGGGGTCCGAGGAGTTGGACCGCTTCGTGGAGCGCCTGCGCATCGGGCGCGATGACCGCCGCCTCCTGAAGGAGTTGGTGGACCTGCGTCCCACCCTGGCCCAGTTGCGGGAGAACCACCTCAGGCCCAGCCAGATCTACGACCTCCTGGCGCCCTTCAGCCCCCGGGCGCGGTTCCTGGCGTGGCTTGTGGAGGAATCCTGGCTGGTCCGCCAGCGGCTGGAACTCTTTGAGCGGCGGCTGCGCCACGTCCAGCCGGCCATAGACGGCGAGTACCTGCGGAAGGAACTTCAGGTGGAGCCGGGGCCCATCTACCGGCACATCCTCCACCGCCTGCGCGCCGCGCGCCTGGACGGCGAGGTCCACACCCTGGAGGAAGAGCGGGCCCTGGCCCTCCAGATCATCCAGGAGTCCGAAGCCGAGCACGGAGGAACCCATGACTGAACACGGAACCCAGCCCTACGATCTGTGCATCATCGGGGCAGGGCCCGGTGGCTACGTCGCGGCCATCCGAGCCCGCCAACTGGGGGCACGGGTCGCGCTCATTGAGAAAGAGCGCATCGGTGGCACCTGCCTGAACCACGGCTGCATCCCCACCAAGGCCCTCGTCTCCCAGGCCGAACTCTACCAGGAGATGCTGCGCGCCGCGGAGTTCGGCATTGACGTGGAGGGGACCGTCCGGGTCAACTTCGCCCGCATGATGGCCCGCAAGGCCGAGGTCACCGAGACCCTGGTGCGCGGCGTGGAGGAACTGGTGGCGGGCCATGGCGTGGACGTCTACTCCGGCGTGGGGACGCTCCTCACGCCCACCCAGGTGCGGGTCACGCCCCTCCCCGGGGCCGGGGGCGAGCCCATCATCCTGGAGGCCCGCCGTATCATCCTGGCCACCGGGTCCGAGTCGGCGCGGGTCCCCATCCCCGGGACGGACCTGCCCGGCGTCCTCACCTCCCGCGAACTCCTGCAGATCACAGAACTCCCCCGCTCCCTGGTCGTCCTGGGGGCCAGCGTGGTGGGCATGGAGTTCGCCTGCATCTTCAACGCCCTGGGCACGCAGGTCACCGTGGTGGGCCGCCGCACCTTCCTGAAAGACGCCGACCCCCAGTTGGCCAAGCGCTTCAGGACGCTCATCCGCAAGGCCGGCGTCCCGTCCACCATCGGCGTCCAGTTCCGCCAGATCGTCCAGACGGACGAGGGAAAGTTGCGGGTGGAGTGGGAGCGGGACGGCCAGGTGGAGTCGGCAGAGGGGGACTTGGTGCTCCTCTCCACGGGGCGCACACCCTACACCGAGGACCTGGGCCTGGAGAACGTGGGCGTGGCCACCGAGGGGCACGCCATCCGCGTGAACCAGTACCTGGAGACCAACGTGCCCGGCATCTACGCCATCGGCGACGTCTCCAGCCGCTACCAACTGGCCCACGTGGCCTCGTACGAAGGCGAGATCGCCGTGCAGAACGCCTTGGGGGCGCGCATCGCCGTGGACTACCGGGCCGTGCCCGCCTGCATCTTCACCATGCCTGAACTGGCTTCCGTTGGCCTGACGGAGGAGGAGGCAAAGGAGCAGGGGATTGAGGTGGAGGTGGCCCGCTTCCCCTACGCCGTCAACGGGCGGGCCCTGGGCATGGGCCAGACGGAAGGCCTCATCCGCCTGGTGGTGGAGAAGGGGAGCGGCGTCGTCCTGGGGATGCACATCCTGGGGGCGCGGGCCTCGGACCTCATCGCCGAGGGCGCGCTGGCGGTCCACCACCGGCTGACGGCCCGGGACATCGCTGAGACCATCCATGCCCACCCCACTCTGCCGGAGATCGTGATGGAGGCGGCCAAGGCCGCGGCCTACGGCGAGGCCATCCACTACCGCAAGGTGCGGTGAGACGGACGGGACACCTCTCCCTATCCCCCATCCCCTCTCCGTGTCGGAGAGGGGATGGGACCAGGGGGTAGGGGTGAGGTCGGGCCGCACCTCTCCCATACTCCGTTGGGGGATGGGGAGGAGCCGGCAAGGTACCAGGACATGGGACTGCGATCCCGCGGTGAGGAAGTGGTCGGCGTCTCCATCGGCACGGCGGGCGTGCTGGGCCTGATCCAGGTGCGCCTGGACGCGCCCCCTACCACGGCTTACCTGATGGTCGGGGGGCGGTGTGCCATGGCCTGCGCCTTCTGTGCCCAGGCGCGGGATAGCCGCGCCAGTGCGCTCCAACTTTCCCGCGTTTCCTGGCCCTCCTTCCCCCAGGCGGAGGTCCTGCGCCGGCTGCGGCAGGCCGCCGGGGCAGGTCTGCTTCGCCGGGTCTGTATCCAGGTCACGGCTGGGCAGGGATACTACCCCCGGGCCCTCGCCCTCGTGCGGGCCCTGCACGCGGAGGTCCCCTTGCCGGTGGACGTGGCCATCATCCCTCGGGATGTGGGCCAGGTGCGGGAACTCCTGGAGGCCGGCGCCGACCACATCGGCTTCGGCCTGGACGCGGCTACGCCGGACCTCTTCCGCCAGGTCAAGGGACGGGCCTGGGAGCCGGTGGCCAGGGTCCTGGAGGAAGCAGCCCGGGCCTTCCCCGGCCGCATCGCCGCGCACCTCATCGTGGGCCTCGGCGAGACGGAACGGGAAATGGTCCAGGCTATCCAGTGGCTGGCCGACCTGGGGGTGACGGTGGGCCTCTTCGCCTTCACTCCCGTTCCCGGCACAGCCCTGGAGCACCGGCCCCCGCCCCCACTCCCTGCCTACCGCCGGGTCCAGGTGGCCCATTCCCTCATCGCCCAGGGCCTGGCCCGCGCCGGGGAGTTCGCCTTTGACGGTGAGGGGCGTCTCACCTCCTTCGGGGCCCTGGACCCCCGAGCCCACATCTCCGATGGGACCTGTTTCCGCACCTCTGGCTGCCCGGACTGCAACCGCCCTTACTACAACGAGCGCCCGGGGGCTGTGCCCTACAACTATCCCCGGCCCCTTGCCCCTGCAGAGGTGGAGGAGGCCTGGGCTGCGCTCTGGGCGGACCTGCCCAGGAGGTGAGGGAGCCCCCGGAGAAGGCACGGGGGTGCCCCTGCGCTTTCGGTCCAATCTGTCCGCGAAATCCGGAGAGAAAGGGCCCCGACGTCGGCCCAGGGCTGACTCGTGTTCCCAAAGGGAAGACCGTAGTGCCCTCTGCAAAGGAAGACCGTAGGGCACGCCTCCTGGCGTGCCCTCTGCGCCGGGAAGAGCGGTTATAGCCTTCCCTTTCGTAAAAACGAGACAGCCCTGGTCGGTCCCCGGGAC
>JBMFPD010000016.1:0-20154 GCA_049969295.1 Anaerolineae bacterium
GTGCCCTGGGCGAGCCGCTCCACCAGCCCTCCGCGGCCGGAGGCCAGGTCCACCACCAGCCCCTGGGCGTCCGCCAGTTGCCCCACCACGTAGGCCAGTTGCCGTTCGTGGCAGGCCAGGTACTCCGGGGTGTAGAGGCGCTCCTGCGCCTTCCTCTCCAGGTCCCGGGCCTGGGCGAAGTCCCCTCGCTCCTCCAGAGCCAGGGCTCGGTAGAAGAGGTCGGCCGGGGCGAGGGCCTCGGGGGGCGTGCCCAGCAGCTGCCGCTCCACCTCCGGGTGCTCCCGCAGGTAGGCCGCGAGGCGGCTTTCGGACTCCTCCCACAGGTCGTGGCGGGGGAGGTCCGGCGTGAGGAAGAGGCCGATCCCTTCCCGGATGGGGTAGGCCGCGCCGCAACTCCGGCAGTGGGCCTCGGCCTCCTCTACCTGCGGGCCGTCGCGTCGGGTGACCTCCCAGGCCAGGTCGCCGTGGCAGGCCGGGCAGACGAGCATGGGGAACAGAGCCTCGTGCATCTCAGCCTTGCTCCGGCATCTGTGCTTTCCGGTTGAAGGCGCGCCAAGCCTGCGCGTAGAGGAAAGGCAGCCGTCCCCGCGGAGGGGTGGCCCGGACCCGCTCTGTCCAGCGGGCCAGGGCCTCGTCGGCGCGGGCGAAGCACCGGGCTGAGAAGGCGGCCCGGACCTCCGCCGGGGCCCCGGCCACCTCCGCCGCCCCCGCCAGGAACTCCCGCTCCAGTGCGTCCCGCTCCTCCCGGAAGACGGCCAATCGTGCTTGGTAGTCCCGCAGGACCTCGCGGTGCAGGGCTTCGTGCCGCCACCAGAGGGTCGCTGCATTGTACTGCGCCGTGGGCGAAGGGCCCAGGTCCGGGAGGCCAGCGTCCATCCACACCGGCTTGAAGACGCTGGTGCAGGGGGCAGCGGTGGCCGTCACCCAGTGGGTCTGGCGCTCGGGCGTCAGGTGGGAGATCAGGGAGCCCACCGACTGGCTGATGCGGACCGGCCCCCAGCCGGCGTGCATGCAGATCTTCGCCCCCAGGAGGCCACGGGCCGGGGTCCAATCGGGGCCGGCGTCGGGGCCGTGGTCCCGCAGCACGGCCATCATCGTCTCCACGGTGATGCGCCCCTTCGCCGCCTGGAGGAGTTCCGTGGAGCGGCGCTGGCGGGCGCGGCCGTCGGCGAAGGTGGTGTAGAGGAAATCCGAATAGCAGCGGCCGAAGTGGAAGTCCTCGCGGCCCTTGCACCAGCCGCGCTCCACGGCGTAGTCCACCAGGCCCTCGGAGGCCAGGTCCCAGGTGTTGCCGATGGTGATGGCGTTGGAGATGCTGCGCACGTCCCGCACCCGCTCCGCCGCCCACTGGCGGCCGGCCGTTTCCAGGACCCAGGCCTCGTGGGGGTCGGCGATGAGGAAACTGTTGTGGTAGTAGAGTTTGTGGGTCTGGCTGCAGTTCCCGCCCTGGCCGTAGGCCGCAAGGAGGGAGGTGATGACCTCCAGGGCCTCCCGCGCCGTGCGGGCCCGTTCCAAGGCTAGGCGCAGGAGGTCCATGCCGAGGAGGCCCGGCCCTTTCTCGTAGGGGACCTTGGTGAAGACGGCCTCGTTGCCGATGGCCACACCGTGCTCGTTGGCCCCCATCTCCGCCCCCCAGATCCAGAAGGGCTTGGCGAGGAGCACCGCGTAGGTCTCCTCCACCTGGGGGACCTCTATGTAGGTGCAGCGGACGGTGCTCCCTGGGGGATGTTTCGCCCGGGGGATGAGGACCACTTCGTGGGACTCGTTGGGGTCCCGGTCACTGCTCTTGGCGAAGAGGACGGAGCCATCGGCCGTGGCGTTGCCCAGCGCGACCAACGTATCGCACATCGCCCTCACCTCCTTCTGGCTCACCGTGAGACGTAAGGGTTGCCCCGAACCCAGAAGCGCCAGGGGACCTGCCGGTCCTTCTCCGCGGCGTACTGGATGCCCACCCGGGGGCCGCACATCACCTGCTCGTCGGGGATGGCCTCGCCCTCCTCCAGCCAGAGGGCCTCCCCCAGGACCAGGTCGGCGCCGTTGAAGGTCCCGTCAATGGCCAGGGCCTGGGTCAGCCTGGCCGGGCCGTTGGTCAGGTCCCGGTCGGCGGGGGGCCGGCCCCGGGCGGCGCGCAAGGCGCGCATGACCTCCAGCCCCTCCCGCGGCTCCAGGGCCCGCACCAGCACCGCCGCTGGGAAGCCCTCCGGCTCCGTGACCACGTTGAGCATCCAGTGCATGCCGTAGGTGAAGTAGACGTAGGCATGCCCCGGCGGCCCGAACATGACCGCGTTGCGGCGGGTGCGGCCACGGCTGGCGTGGCAGGCGGTGTCGTCCTGGCCCACGTAGGCCTCGCACTCCACGATGATGCCGCTCAGGCGCTGCCCCTCGTAGAGGCGCACCAGGCGCGCCCCCAGAAGGTCCCGCGCCACCTGGACGGTCTCCCGGGCGAAGAAGGCCCGCGGCAGCCGGATACCGTTTCCCATTCCGCGGCACCTGCTGACCTCACCCCTACCCCCTGTGGGGGATGAGGAGAGGTTCTCCTTCCTACCCTTTCATCACTGCCAGGGGGCGCAGGCGCGCCACCTTGCGGGCGATGCCCAGTTCGTGGACCACCTGGACCACCCGTTCGATGTCCTTGTAGGCGTCGGGGGCCTCCTCGGCCAGGCCGGGCATGCTCCCCGCCCGCACGAGGATCCCGCGGGCCTCCAGTTCCTGGCGCAACTTCTCGCCGCGGATCTTCTTCTTGGCCGCGGCGCGGCTCAGGACCCGCCCGGCCCCGTGGCAGGAGGTCCCGAAGGTCTCCTCCATAGCCCGTTCCGTGCCCACCAGGACGTAGGAGGCCGTGCCCATGTCGCCAGGGACCAGGACCGGCTGCCCCACCGCCCGGTACGGCTCCGGCACCGCGGGGTGGCCAGGCGGGAAGGCGCGGGTGGCCCCCTTGCGGTGCACGCAGAGTTTCATCTTCCGGCCGTCCACCTCGTGCTCTTCCAACTTGGCGATGTTGTGGGCTACGTCGTAGACCGTGCGCAGTTCCCGGTCCTTGACCTTGCCCGAAAGCACCTTGTCAAAGGTCTGGCGGACCAGGTGCGCCAGGCACTGGCGGTTGGCCCAGGCGAAGTTGGCGGACGCAGCCATGGCCCCGAAGTAGGCACGGCCCTCCGGCGAGTCCAGGGGGGCGCAGACCAGTTCCCGGTCCGGCAGGCGGATGCCGTACTTCTGCACCGCGCTCTGGAAGCTCTGCACGTAGTCGGTGCAGACCTGGTGCCCCAGGCCCCGGGAGCCGGAGTGGATCTGGATGGCCAGTTGGCCCGGGAAGAGCCCGAAGGCCTCGGCCACCTCCGGATCGTAGATCTCGTCCACCACCTGGACTTCCAGGAAGTGGTTCCCGGAGCCCAGGGTGCCCAGTTGGTCCTTGCCCCGGTCCCGGGCCCGGCCGCTCACAGCCCTGGGGTCGGCCCCGGGCATGGCCCCCTGCTCCTCGCAGCGGACCAGGTCGTCCTTGGTGCCGTACCCCTTGGCGACAGCCCAGGCCGCGCCCCGTTCCAGCACCTGGTCCATCTCCTGGGCGGAGAGGCGGATGCCGCCCCCGATGCCCACACCGCTGGGCACGTCCCGGAAGAGGGCTTCCAGCAGATCCTCCATGTACGGGGCCACCTCCTCCGCCCGGACGTTGGAGGCCAGGAGGCGGACGCCGCAGTTGATGTCGTACCCCACGGCCCCGGGCGAGATGATCCCCTCGGGGTACCTAGTGGCGATGACCCCGCCGATGGGCGGGCCGTACCCCTGGTGGATGTCCGGGAGGGCCAGGGTGTAGCGGACCACGCCCGGCAGCGCGGCCGTGTTGATCAGTTGCTCCACGGAGCGGTCCTGCAGCGCGGCTTCCAGCAAGTCATCATCGGCGTAGATGCGGGCAGGCACCCGCATGTCCGAGCGGAAGTCGGCGGGAATCTCAAAGATGTACTTGCCGATGCGCTTGAGGTCTTTCTTGTCCACCATAGGTTCTCCTCCTCTCGGGGGGAACTCCCTCACACATCAAACACGATGGTGGCCCGCCAGAGGCCTCCTTCCTGACGGATGGAGAGGTTGTGGTAGGTGGCCGCCTTGACCTTCGCCCTGGTCGGCAGGCCGGGCTCCCCCCAGGCCACGGCCTCCAGGGTCCCGGCCTCCAGGCGGAGCACGTCAAAGCGGGCGTACAGTTCCCGATGGGCCTCGTGCAGGTAGAGGAGTTCGTTGAGCCACCCCACCAGCAGCACTTCCAGGTCCAGCCCCTCCACGTGGACGGGCCTGGGCTGTCGGGGGTGGATGCGTTCCAGGTCGGCCATCAGGTGGAACATGCCCCGGGCGGCCGCGGCGAAGAGGCCCGGCAGGCTCCTGGCCTCCACAGCGATGGCGCGGTCCGCCGTGTGGGGCAGTTCCACAAAGGTCCCCTCGGGATGCTCTGCCGCCTCCGTCCCGTTCATGGCTCCCCTTCCACCGATGTGCGGGACAAGGGCACGTTCCACAACTCCTCCTCTGGCGGGAGGTGACGGATAGGCAACCAGGGCTCCACTTCCAGCACCCGGCGGGCCATCCACACGTCCTGCATCACCTGATGCAGGAGGGCTGTGGCGTCGGGGAAGGTCCTTTCATCCCGCAGGCGCGCCACGAACTCCACCACCAGGTCGTAGCCGTACAGGTCCTCCTGGAAGTCCAGGAGGTGGACCTCCACCCGCTGTTCGTGCTGGCCGAAGGTCGGACAGGTGCCGATGTTGGTAACTGATTTATACCGGATCTCGCCCACCCAGGCAAATGTGGCGTAGACGCCCCGCGCCGGCACCAGCCGCTCCGGCAGGACCTGGATGTTGGCCGTGGGAAGCCCGAGGCCCTTCCCTCTGCGGGAGCCGCCCACCACGGGGCCGGAGATGGCGTACAGCCGCCCCAGGAGGCGGGCAGCCTCGCGGACCCGCCCCTCCAGGAGCAGGGCCCGGATGCGGCTGGAGGAGACGACCTCCCCTTCGCACTGAATGGGGTCCACTGCATGCACATCAAACCCCATCTCCTCGCCCATGGCCTGGAGTGCGGGCACATCCCCTTCCCGGTCGCGGCCCAGGGCGAAATCCCGGCCCACCCACAGTTCCCGCATCCGGAAGCGGCGCTGGAGTTCGGCGACGAACTCCCTGGCCGGCGTGCGGGCCATCTCCTCTGTGAAGGGGACGATGGCCGCCAGGTCCAGCCCCAGCCGCTCAAAGAGGGCGGCCTTCTCCCCCGGGGAAGTCAGGTACTGGAACGGCCGCCCTGGGAGGAGCACTGTGCGCGGGTGAGGGTAGAAGGTGAGCAAGGCAGCCAGCCGGCCTGTCTGACGGGCGCGGCGCACCAGTTTCCGGATGAGGTACTGGTGGCCGCGGTGCACGCCGTCAAAGGCCCCGATGGTCAGCAGGCTTTCCCCTTGGACCTCCACGCGGTCAAGTCGGTCTGCGATCTGCACCTGGGTCTCCCCCGTCAAGCGTTCAGTGCACGAGGACCTTGTAGGGCAGCCAGGACGGGCCCCCCGGGTCCAGCCTCAGGAGGGCCACAAGGCGCCCCTCCGGGCCGTGGCCGCGGGCCAGGTCCCCAGGCGGGGCAGAGAACGCCCCCTTGACGGCAACGGGCTGGCCCTGGGAGAGCCGGCGCACCTCCCTGGCCTCCAGGTCCACGCGGGGAAGGTGCTCCACTGCCACCTCCAGGGGGAGGAGCCACCGCTGCCACTCCTCCGGCCCTGCGGCCAGGATGGCCTCCAGGGGCACGGCCTCCTCCAGGCGGAAGCGGCCGCTGCGCAGGCGCACCAGGTCCACGAGGTGCGCGCCGCACCCCAGGGCCTGGCCCAGGTCATGGGCCAGGGAGCGGATGTACGTCCCCGCGCTGCAGGCCACCTCCAGCGTCAGGTGGGGCGGGTCCCACGCCACCAGGTCCACCCGCGCGATCTCCACCTCCCGAGGGGCGGGCTGCACCGGTCTCCCGGCCCGGGCCAGGCGGTACAGGGGCACGCCTTCTTTCTTCAGGGCGGAGAAAGGCGGTGGCGTCTGGAGCACCCTGCCCCGGAAGCGCGCCAGAGCCGCCTCCACCTGCTCCCTCGTCACGCCCGAGGGGTCGCGCTCCGCTGTGACCTGGCCGGTGCGGTCGTAGGTGTCGGTGCTGCGCCCCAGTTCCACCACGGCCCGGTACTCCTTGGGCGAGCCAATGAGGAACTCCGCCAGGCGCGTGGCCTTCCCCAGGCAGACCACCAGGACCCCCGTGGCGAAGGGGTCCAGAGTCCCCCCGTGGCCCACCCGCCGGACGCCGGTGTGCCGCCGGATGCGGTCCACCACGTCGTGGGAGGTGGGGCCTGCTGGCTTGTGGACGTTCAGGAACCCCGACACCTCGCGCATTGTTCCTGCCCAGTGCTGCGCCACAGAGGATTTTGACAATACGGTCTTCTGAGCACCCCTCCCCCGGCTCTCTCCCCGCGCCGCGGGGAGGAGGCCCAGGGGTGGGGTTGGAGGGCGCACAGAGCCGTGCGCCCCCGCGGTGGTCCAGTGCTAGGGGTCCAGGGGGCGCTGGTCCCGGATGGCCTGGGCCAGCGCGGCCAGGACCCGCTCCCGGGCCTCGGCGAGGGGGCCAGGCAGCGTGCAGCCGGCCGCCTGGGGGTGCCCCCCGCCGCCCAGGCTCAGGGCCACACCGGAGACGTCCACCCCGGCCACGGAGCGGATCCCTACCTCCACCTGGCCGTCCTCCTTCTCGGTGAAGACCACGGCCGCGTCGGCCCCTTCCGCGGCGATGAGGAAGTTCACCAGGCTCCCGTTGCTCATGTCGCCACCCCCGGCCAGACGCTGCATCTCCTGGGTGACCTCAGCCCAGATGATCCGCCCTTCCAGGTGGACCGTCTGCAGGGCCAACCCCCACAGGCGGATGCTGGAATAGGGCCGCCGGTTGAAGGCGTGGTGCATCACCCGGCGCAGGGAAGCCCCGGCCTCCATCAGGCGGACCGCCACGGCCAGTTCCCCCGGCCCCGTGTTGGGCGTGCGGAAGCCAAGGGTATCGGTGACCAACCCGTTGAGGAGGCAGAGCGCGATCCGGCCATCCAGGGGGAGGCCCAGGTGGTCCACCAACTCCAGCACCAACTGGGCGGTGGCCGCCCTGGAGGGGTCCACCCAGTTCCACGTGCCGAAGAGGACGTTGGTGACGTGGTGGTCTATGTTGGCCAGGGGCACCCCCTGGAGCCTGCCTGCGTCGTAGGCCGCGCCCATGCGCTCCAGGTCGCTCCCGTCCAGGGAGATGACCAGGTCCACGCCTGTGGAGTCCGGTGCCTGGACGATGCGCTCGCTCCCCGGCAGGTAGCGGTAGTGGCGCGGCACCGGGTCCGCGCAGGCCAGGATGACCTCCTTGCCCAGCCCCTCCAGGGCCCAACCCAGGCCCAGGAGGGAGCCGATGGCATCGCCATCGGGCGAGACATGGGTGACGATGAGGATGCGCCGGGCCCTGCGGATGGCCCCGGCGATGGCCTCCACCTGGCGCGGGTAGGTCGGATCTGGGCGGACGTCATGCATCTTCCGTGTGCGGCTCCTCGGTTTGGATCTGGGCCAGCAGTTCCTCAATCCGCAGGCTGTGCTCCACGCTGTGGTCCACCCGGAACTCCAGGTGGGGGATGAAGCGCAGCCGGATGCGGGTCCCCAGTTCGTGCCGCAGGAAGCTGGCGGCGTGCTCCAGGGCGAGGAGGGCCTGCTGCTGGGCCTCCTCGCCCAGCGCGCTGAAGTAGACCCGCGCCAGCCGCAGGTCCGGTGAGACGTCCACGTGGGTCACCGTGACCATGCCCACGCGCGGGTCGCGCACTTCCCGCTGGATGAGGAGGCTCAGTTCCTCCTGGATCAGTTCTGCCACGCGTCGCTGTCTTCTCGTCGTCATCCGTTCACGCCTGACCCTGCTTCTTCAGGGTGTAGACCTCAATGATGTCCCCTTCCACGAAGCCCTCAAACCCCTCCAGGCCGATGCCGCACTCAAACCCGGCGGCCACTTCCCGCACGTCGTCCTTGAAGCGCTTGAGGGAGGCCACGCTCCCGTCGTAGACCAACTCCGTCCCCCGCCGGATGCGGGCCTTGGCGCCACGGACGACCTGGCCATCCAGGACGTAGCAGCCGGCGACCGCGCCGCGCTTCGGAATGCGGAAGATGGCCCGCACCTCCGCGTGGCCGAGCACCTCCTCCACGTAGACCGGCTCCAGGAGGCCCTTGAGGGCCTTCTCCACGTCCTCCAGGAGCTGGTATATCACTTCATAGACGCGGATGTCAACTCCCTCGGCCTCGGCCAGGCGCCGGGCAGCCTGGTCCACCGCCACGGCGAAGCCGATGACGATGGCCCTGGAGGCCGCGGCCAGCATCACATCCGACTCAGTGATGTCGCCCGGGGCCGCGTGGAGGATGTTCACCTTCACCTCGTCGGTGCCCAGTTGGGCGAGGGAGGTGGTGATGGGCTCAATGGCCCCCTGCTCGGAGGCCTTGAGGATGATGTTGAGTTCCCGGGCCTCGCCGGCCTGGATGCGGCTGAAGAGGTCCTCTAGGCTGAGGGCGCGGACCTGCTTCTCCGCCGTGGCCCGTTTGGCCTCGGCCCGCTCCGTGACGATGGCACGGGCCGTCTTCTCGTCCTCCACCACCTCGAAGATCTCGCCGGCTTCGGGGACCTGGGGGAGGCCAAGGATGGCCACCGGCGTGGAGGGTTTGGCCTCCTGGACTGGCTGGCCCCTGTCGTCAAACATGGCCCGCACGCGGCCGTACTGTTCCCCGATGACCACGATGTCGCCGACGTGCAGGGTCCCAGCCTGCACCAGGAGGGTGGCCATCACCCCCCGGGTGCGGTCCACCCGGCCTTCAATGACCGTGCCCTTGGCCGGGCGGTTGGGGTTGGCCCGTAGGTCGGCCACCTCCGTGACCAGGAGGATGTTCTCCAGGAGTTCGTCAATGCCGATGCGCTGTTTGGCGGAGATGGGCACGCAGATGACGTCGCCACCCCAATCCTCCACCACCAGGCCCAGGTCGGCCAGTTGTTGTTTCACCCGCTCCGGGTTGGCGTTGGGCTTGTCAATCTTGTTCAGGGCCACCAGGATGGGCACCTTGGCGGCACGGGCGTGGTCGATGGCCTCTTTGGTCTGGGGCATCACGCCGTCGTCGGCAGCCACCACCAGGACGGCCAGATCGGTGACCTGCGCGCCCCGGGCCCGCATGGCCGTGAAGGCTTCGTGGCCCGGTGTATCCAGGAAGGTGATCTTCTTGCCCCCCACCTCCACCTGGTAGGCCCCGATGCGCTGGGTGATGCCGCCCGCCTCCCGCGCCACCACATTGGTATCGCGGATGGCGTCCAACAGGGTGGTCTTGCCGTGGTCCACGTGGCCCAGCACGGTGACCACCGGGGGCCGGGGCTCCAGGTCCTCGGGCTTCTCCTCCTCGGCCAGGGCCTGGCGCAGCGTCTTGGGGCCCGCCTCGGCTTCCTCCACCTTCTCCGCCACGGGGGGCGCTTCGGGCTTCGCCTCCACGCCCATCTCCGAGGCGACGATGGCCGCGGTGTCAAAGTCCAACTGCTGGTTGATGTTGGCGATGATGCCCAGGTTCATGAGGGTCTTGATAACGTCAATGGGGCTGACCCGCATCCGCTCCGCCAGTTCCCGCACGGTGAGGGAAGGGGGCAGGACCACTTCGGTTGGCCGCGGAGGGGCTTCCACCCGGGGCCGGGGAGCAGGGGCCTCCGCTGTCCTCCGTGGGGGCCGGTGCGCTCCTCCGGGCCTGGCCGAGGGCCGGGAAGCCTCCTCCCGGGCCGGGTGGGGGCCCTTGCGCTCGCCTCCCGCCCCTTTCGGGCTGGCAGGTGGGCGGGGCGCGCTGGGTTTCCCGCGCGGGGCCTCAGCCACCCCAGGGGGTGCTGGCTTTCGGGGCCCGGTGGGCTTTTCCGGCCTGACCCCCTTCGGAGCAGGACGGGCCCCTTCCTGCGGTTGCTGCTCCTTCTTCTGGGTCCCCGGGGGCGTCTTTCGGGGAGAAGACCCCTTCTGTCCTTCGTGTTTGGCCATCTCTGTCCCTCCTTACTGTCCAGGCCGGGCCATCGGCCGCGGCCGGCCCGGACAGGCTGCATGCTGCGGGCGGCCCGAGGGCCGCGACGCCGAACAGTCTTTTTCAGACGACCGGAGGCCAGGGGAGCGGAGTGCCCTGAGGGCATGCCCGGGGCCCTGGCACCCTGCCGATGGGCCGGAGGCCCAGCGTCCTCTGCAGGGCCAGGGCTCCGGGCGAACCTACGGCTTCCTGCGGGGAAGGCTCAACGCCCGGGGCGTTGAGGGGGAAGGGCTGGCGGATGCACGATGTGCTCTTAGTGCTTCAGCACACCATAGTCAGTCCTCCCCTTCCCCTGCCACCGGCAGTGTCTGGGCAAACTCCTCAAGCCGGGCCATTTCCGCGTCCGTAAGCCTCGTGCGCAGGGCCTGGTCCAACCGCCGCTGCCGAAGGGCGATCTCCCAGCACGTCCGCCTGGGGCAGAGGTAGGCGCCACGGCCGCCTTTCTTGCCCGTAACGTCCACCTCTATCTCGCCGGTGGTGGACCGGAGGACCCGGATGAGGGTCCTCTTGTCCTTCACCTGGCGGCACCCCACGCAAGTCCGCTGCGGGATGTGTTTTCGGCGCATGGGAGTCCCCCGGCTCAGAACTCTTCGAACTCTTCCCAGTCCTTGCGGCGGCTGGGCTTGCGCACCCGCTGGACAATGATCTCGTCCATCTCCTCGTCGTAGACCAAGCGCCGTTTCTTCCCGCTCTTCTTGCCCTTCTTCCGTTTCTTCTTGTCTTCGCCCTCGTACTCTTCTTCGCCCTCAAGCTCGTCGTACTCGTAGAGGTCCAGGTCGGGTTCCAGGGCCGTCTCCAGGGCGAGGGCCGGCTCCGCCTCCAGGGCGAGCGCCCGCTCCTCCACCGCGGCTTCCTCTGCCTCTGAGGAGACCTCCAGGGCGACCTCTTCGGCAGGCACCTCCGACACAGGCACCGCCTCGGCCGGGGCAGCCTCCTGGACGGCTGGGGCTTCCTCCGGCACGGGCAGGACTTCCGTCCCTTCCTCGGTCGGGAGGGCTGCCTCAGCCTCCTCCGCCACCGCCACCGGCTCGGCCACCGCTTCTTCGGCGGCCTTCACGGGCTCAGAGGGTATCTGGACCTGGGCTGCAGCCCTGGCGCGGGTCTTTTCCAGGAGCAGGGCCTCGGCCAAGGCCAGGAGGTCCTGCTGCTCTGCGGGCTTGGCCGCTTCGGACGGTCGCTTCAGCAGTTCCTGGGCCGCTTCCGTGGCGCTCTTGATGTCAATGCGCCAGCCGGTCAGGCGGGCCGCCAGACGGGCGTTCTGCCCTTCGCGCCCGATGGCCAGGGAGAGCTGGTTCTCCGGCACGATGACGGTGGCTGTCCGGGTGTCGGACGATTCGTCCAGGAGGACGTTCAGGACCTTTGCCGGGCTCAGGGCGTTGGCGATGAAAGTGGCCGGGTCCGGGCTCCATTCTACCACGTCAATCTTCTCGCCGTTGAGTTCGTTGACGATGTTCTGGATGCGGACCCCTCGCATGCCCACGCACGAGCCCACGGGGTCCACGCCCGGTTGCAGGGAGGTCACCGCCACCTTGGACCGGGAGCCGGGCTCCCTGGCAATGGCCTTGATCTCCACGATGCCGTTGAAGATCTCCGGCACTTCCAGTTCCAGAAGGCGCTTGAGCATGTTGCGGTGCGTGCGGGAGACGGTGATCTTGACGCCTTTGGTGCCCTTCTCCACCTCGGTGACATAGGCCTTAACGCGGTCGCCTGGGCGGTACCGCTCGCCAGGGATCTGCTCCGAACGGGGCAGGTAGGCCTCCGCCTTGCCCAGGCTGAGGACGATGCCGAACTCCCCCGCGCTGCGCACCGTGCCGATGACGATTTCCCCCTCTTTCTCGGCATATTCCGAATACACTCGCTCCCGCTCTGCCTCTCGGATGCGCTGCATGATGACCTGCTTGGCGGTCTGCGCGGCGATGCGCCCGAAGTTGTTGGGGGTGACCTCAATGGCGATGGTCTGCCCCACCCTGGCTTCGGGGTCTCGCTTCAGCGCCTCTTCCAGGGCGATCTCCGTGCGCTCGTCCTCCACCGTCTCCACGACTTGCTTGTGGACGAACATGCGGACGGTGCCCCGTTCCAGGTCCACTTTGGCCGTCACGTTCTGGCCGGCCCCATGGTCTCGCTTGTAGGCCGAGACCAACGCAGCCTCCACCGCTTCCAGAACCACCTGCACCGGCAGGTCCCTTTCCGCGCTGAGCTGGTTGATGGCCATCAGGAATTCGCTTTTCATGACCTACCTCATCTCCTCGCACGTCCAGAGCAGGCCACGGGTCCTCCAACCCTCCTTGTCCGATGGGGAGCGGGCTTCAACCCTCACGCCAACAAAAAAGTGGGGAGTCCCCACTTTGTCGGCAGTTTTCTCTCGTGACCGCCGCCATTATAACACAGGGGCCCCAATCCTGCAAATTGCGTGTGCCGGTTGACCCGGTTCCACCTTTTGTTGGTGGCTGATGACCTTGCGGTCCCGTGCCGCGAGGTGAACCTCACCCCACCCCCGCCGCCTTCGGCGGCACCCCCTTCCCTTCCCGCATCGGGGAAGGAAGGGGATGGGAGAGGTCGGTCTTCCCGCGTCCCCGACTCACCAACACAAGACCGTAGGTCACGCTTGCGGCGTGACTTCTTTGGCACGCCGCAAGCGTGACCTACCGGTTGCCGAGACCACCAACACAAGATGCAACCGCAACTGCCGGTTGACCCGGTCCCCAAAGACGGGGATGGAAGGGGCTTCAGCGCAGAGGGCACGCCAGGAGACGTGCCCTACGGTCTGCCGCTGGTAACGATGTTCTGGCCCGCTACGGGCCCTTCTTGACAGGCCCCAGGTTTTGGGGTAGTATTTTCATAAGGAAAGCCGCGAGGCGGTGTTTCCATTCCCCCCTATCGCATCCTTTCTGCCTTGCGGAGCCACACAGTTTGCCTGCCCGCCCCATGGCGGCCACCCTTGCCTGCAGCGGGCCGGCCCATCTGCCGAGAGGAGGCAGCATGTACCACAAGGTCATCATCATTGGCAACCTGGGCAACGATCCCCAGATGCGCTACACGCCGGAGGGGATCCCGGTGACCACTTTCTCCGTGGCCACCAACCGCCGGTGGACCAACCCGGACGGGAGCCCTGGGGAGGAGACCATCTGGTGGCGCGTCACCGCCTGGAGGAAACTGGCGGAGACGTGCAATCAGTTCCTCTCCAAAGGGCGCCAGGTCTACATTGAGGCGCAGATGCGTCCCGATCCCAACACCGGCGGCCCCCGGATCTGGACGGGGAACGATGGGACGGCGCGGGCCTCCTACGAGGTGACGGCCATCACGGTCAAGTTCCTCGGGGCGCGCGGAGAGCCTGTGGAGGTCTCGGAAGAGTCGTCCCAGGGCAGCGAGGAGGAAATCCCCTTCTGAGCCGCGCCTCCCACAGGAATGGAGCGCAAGGGAGCTCTGGGAGCGGCGGGGTTGGGTTCCTCCCCCACAAGCCGTGGTCCCAGGGCTCGTAAGTGCGCCGCGCCTGGGGGAAGCAGGGCAAGGGAACTTCCTCAGGAGGTGCCAGATGAGCCATCCTCCGTCACAGCCCCCACCGACCCGGGTCCAGATTGAACTGCCGCGGGACCTGGAAGCCATTTATGCCAACTTCGCCCTCATCGCCCACTCCCCCTCCGAGGTCATCATAGACTTCGCCCGCGTCCTCCCCAACCAGCCCACGGCGCGGGTGTATGCCCGCATCGTGATGACGCCCATGAACGCCAAACTCCTGCTCCAGGCCCTGGGGGAGAATCTGAAGAAGTACGAGGCCCAGTTCGGCGAGATCAAGACGCCCAGCCCCGGCTTCCAGGAGGAGCGCCCCCTGGGTTTCCGGCAGTGAGGGACGTCCACACCGAGGCCCCACCGCGAGGGAGGGACTGTGGAACATCTGGAAGCAACCTTTGAAGCCATCCGCGCTCGCCTGGAGGCCAGGAACCAGGCCCGGGACCTGGCCCTGGCGCATTCCCGCACCCTCATCCGCCACTGTGCGAACGCCATCCGGGCCGTCCACCGCCTGGATTGGGAGGAGGCCCGGACCCTCCTGCGCGAGGCCCGGGAGACGGGCCGCCTGCTCCTCCAGGCGGTTCAACCCTACGGCGACCTGCTCTACGCTGGCTACACCCAGGACGCCTTCAAGGAACTGGCAGAAGCCTGCATCACGTACGCCCTCATCCGGGGGGAGCCCCTGCCCTGCCCTGAGGACCTGGGGGTGGAGGACGCCGCCTACCTCAACGGCCTGGGCGAGGCGACGGGGGAACTGCGCCGCCACGCCCTGGACCTGATCCGCCGCGGCGACATCGCCCGGGCCGAGGAAATCCTCCAGGTCATGGACGAGGTCTACGCCCAACTGATCACCGTGGATTTCCCGGACGCCGTGACCGGCGGCCTGCGGCGGACCACCGACATGGTCCGCGGTGTGGTGGAGCGGACCCGCGGCGACCTCACCACCGCGGCCCGCCAGGAGGAGTTGCAGCGGGCCCTGGAGCATCTGGAAAGACGCCTGCAGCAAGGGGAACCATGAGCCATCCTCCGAAGAGACGGGTGGTGCAGGCCAGCGAACTGAGCCTTTTCGGCTTCTGCCCCCAGGCCTGGTGGCTGGGGGCCGTGCGCGGCATCCCCTCCGCGCACCGGGAGGCCCTGGCCCAGGGCACAGCCTGGCATCAGGAGCACGCCCGGGGCCTGCGGCGGGCGGTGCGCCTCCAGTGGGCAGCCTGGGCCCTTCTGGCCCTGGGGGTGGGCCTCTTCCTCGCCTGGGTGCTCCTGGGTGGAGGGGGGTGAGGTGGCGGCCCTGGCCTGGCTGGCGCTGTGCCTCCTCGGCGTGGGGATGGTGCTCCTGGCCCTGGCCTGGCGACAGTGGCGGGCCGGCGGCCTGCCGGCGGCCCGCGTCGTCGCCACCGACATGCGGGGCTGGCGCCGGCCGGAGAAACCTTATTACTCCGCTGCCTGGGGACTGACCGGTCGGCCGGACTATGTACTCGTGCGCGGGGGTTCCCTCATCCCCGTGGAGGTCAAGGGAGGCCGCACGCCCCGGGAGCCCTACGAAGGACACGTGCTGCAACTGGCGGCCTACTGCCTGCTCCTGGAGGAGGCC
Organism: Anaerolineae bacterium; assembly: GCA_049969295.1. GTDB lineage: Bacteria > Chloroflexota > Anaerolineae > DTPP01 > DTPP01 > DAOTYM01. Next base: position 15,175 of record JBMFPD010000016.1, read on the forward strand.
GAGGGCCGCGCCCCGCCCTACGGCCTCCTGCGGTACCCGGAGGCCACCTTCCGCATCCCCTTTGACGGGCGGCTGCGGCGGCGCGTGGTGGAGGTCCTGGAGGAGATGCGGGCCGCCGAGGCCCGGGGCGGCATCGCCCGGGGGCACCAGGACCCCTGGCGCTGCCGGGCCTGCGGCTACTGGAACGTCTGCGAGCAGCGCCTGCTGGAAGGACAGTGACAAAGTCTTCAAGGAGGCACACCCTCATGCCAGAGATCTCCGGACCCGCCTGTGCCCTGTGCGGTGTGAAAGCCTGCAACGCCGAACCGGGGGCCAAGAAGCCCCCGTCCTTCTGCCCCATGCCGGCGGAAGAGGCGATCCTGAAGCAGGTGGAGGAGGCCTATTTGGAGCGAGAGGACCTGCACCGGCTCATCCTGGAGTCGGCCCGCACCGAGGCAGCCGGCTACGGCCGTGCCACCCGCATTGAGGAGATCATGGACTTCGCCCGCCGCATCGGAGCGCGGAAACTGGGCATCGCCCACTGCATCGGCCTGATGGAAGAGGCGAAGATCGCCCAGCAGATCTTCACCGCCCACGGCTTTGAGGTCTGCAGCGTGTGCTGCAAGGTGGGGTCCATCCCCAAGGAGAAGGTTGGGCTGACGGAGGAGGAGAAGATCTGCCCCGGCCAGTACGAGCCGGTGTGCAACCCGGTGGCCCAGGCCGCGCTGCTGGCGGAGGCCGGCACCCAACTCAACGTGGTGATCGGCCTCTGCGTGGGGCACGACAGCCTCTTCTTCATGCACTCCAGGGCCCCTGTCACGGTGCTCGTGGCCAAGGACCGGGTCCTGGGCCACAACCCCGTCGCCGCGCTCTACACCGCGCACTCGTACTACAGCCGCCTGAAGGGGTAGGGGTGAGGTCGGGGTCCTGCATCGCCCCTACGGTAGGAGCGGTTGAACTCACGGACAGCGACTCAGGAGGTCCCTATGGAACTAGCGCCGCGCGAAGTGCAGATCACCCTCGTCGGAGGGGGGTCCCACAACTGGGCCCCCAAACTCCTGGCCGACCTGGCCTACACCAGGAGCCTCGCCGGCCGCCTGGTGCTCATGGACATCAACCCCCGCGCCCTGGACCTGATGACGCGCCTCGGCCAGAAGATGATGCGCGACCTGGGCGGCAACTTCCAGGTGGAGGGGACGACGGACCTGGACGCGGCCCTCCTCGGCGCGGACTACGTCATCCTGACCATCAACACCGGCGGCTACGAGGCCAGTCGCCAGGACATTGAGATCCCGGAGAAGTACGGCGTGGTGCAGACGGTGGGCGATACCGTCGGCCCCGGGGGGCTTATCCGCGGCATCCGCAACATCCCCGTGGTGGTGGACCTGGCCCAGCGCATGGAGCGGCTCTGCCCTCGCGCCTGGCTCATCAACTACTCCAACCCCATGGCCATCCTCACCCATGCCGTCTCCGTGGCCACGGACATCAAGGTGGTGGGCCTGTGCCACGAACTGCAGGGCCTGGAGCGGACCCTCATGTTCGTCCTGGGTGTGGGCGAGCGGGGGCGCATCAAGTTCAAGGTCGGGGGCATCAACCACTTCTCGTGGGTGCTGGATGCCTGGCTGGACGGCGAGAGCATCTTCCCCCGCCTGCACGAGCACGCCAGGACGGTGCGCCCTGCCGACATCGCCTACGAGGACTTCTCCCCCTACGGTGACCAGACGGTGGTCAAGTTCGGGCTCCTCCAGACGACGGGGGTCCTGGGCGTGGCCGGCGACCGCCACATCGTGGAGTTCTACTCCCACTTCGTGACGCCCGAGTCGCAGTGGGGGTGGAAGTACGGCGTCAAACGCACCACCCCCGACGACTTTGAAGAGGCCTACCGGGAGAACGGGGAGTGGGCCCGCGCCATGCTGGAGGGAGAGGAAGAGCTCCCCTCACGCTCTGAGGAGATCGTCTTTGACCTGATCGCCTCCATAGAGCACGACCTGAACCGCGAGTTCTTCGTCAACCTGCCCAACGTGGGGCAGATCGCCAACCTGCCCCTGGACCGCGTGGTGGAGACCTACGCCATAGCCAACGCCAAGGGGTTGACGCCCGTGGCCCTGGGGGAACTGCCCCCGAGCGTCGCCCCCCAGGTCCGCCTGCACTCGGACATCCAGGAGATGATCGTGGAGGCGACCCTCACTGGCGACAAAAACCTCGCCCGGCAGGCCTTCCTCCTGGACCCCCTCATCCGGGACTTTGACGCCGGCCGGGCCATGTTTGAGGAGATGTGCGAGGTCCAGGGGCTTTTCAGGAGGTGAGATGCCGCACATCCTTCTGACCAACGACGATGGCTACCAGGCCCCGGGCCTTCTGGCCCTGCGCAGAGCCCTTTCGCGGGTGGGCAAGGTCACCGTCTTCGCGCCGGACCACAACTGGTCCGCCGCTGGGCACACCAAGACGATGCACAAACCGCTGCGGGTGAACCAGGTGACCCTGCCCGATGGCACCCCGGCCCTCACCACGACTGGTGCGCCCTCGGACTGCGTCGGCCTGGCCCTCCTAGGCCTGGTGCCGGAGTGGCCGGACCTGGTGGTCTCCGGCATCAACGAGGGGGCCAACGTGGGCCATGACATCACCTACTCCGGTACGGTGGCCGCGGCGATGGAGGCGGTGGTCTCCGGGGTGCCGGCCATCGCCGCGTCGTGGGAGACGGTCCCCATGCGCCGCGCCCTGGACCTGGCGGGCGAGGAGTGGTCCGTGCTGCCGGAGGAAGGGGCAGCGGGGGAAGTGCTGGACTTCGCTGCCCGCTTCGTAGCGCACCTGGCGGAACTGGTGCTCCAGCACGGCCTGCCGGAGAACACCCTCCTCAACGTGAACTTCCCGGCGGTGAAGCCTGCGGAGATGCGGGGCGTGAAGGTTACCCGGCTGGGCCGCCGCGTCTACCGGGACGTCCTCATTGAGCGGAAGGACCCTCGAGGGCGGCCCTACTACTGGATCGGCGGCAGCCCACCCACGGGCATCATTGAAGAAGGGACGGACATCGGGGCCCTGGCGGAGCGCTACATTTCCGTCACCCCCATCAACATGGACATGACCGACGAGCGCCTGCTGGAGGTCCTGCCCACCTGGGGGATGCGGCTGCCGGAAGACGACCGCTGACGGCGGACAGCCGACCGCTCTCTTCTGGGAGGAAAGGGGATGGACTTCTGGGATGTGGTGCAGGCCAGGTACAGCGTGCGGAACTTTGATCCCTCCCGGGATGTGACGCCGGAGGAGGTGGAACGGCTCCTGCGGGCGGCAATCCAGGCCCCTTCGGCCGGGAACCGCCAGCCCTGGCACTTCTACGTGGTGCGTGATGCGGGAGTGAAACAGCTCCTGGCCCAGGCGGCCTACGGGCAGCGCTTCGTGGCCCAGGCTCCGGTGGTCATCGTGGTCTGCGCTGTGCCGGGGCGCTCGGCCGCGCGCTACGGAGCGCGGGGCGCGCAACTCTACTGCCTCCAGGATACAGCCGCGGCCACCGAACATATCCTCCTGGGGGCAGTGGCCCTGGGCCTGGGGGCCTGCTGGGTGGGGGCCTTTGACGAGGCTGCGGCCGCGGCCGCCCTGGACCTGGACCGCGCCATGCGCCCCGTGGCCATCGTGCCTGTCGGCAAGCCCCTGGGCCGGCCGGCCTACCGCACCGACCGCCTCCCCTTGGAAGAGGTGACCACGTACCTGTAGGCCCCGCGGCCGCTGCAGGCAGAAGGCTCCTTCGCGTCACATTTCCCGCCCCAGAGGTGTTTCCTATATACCCGAGAAGGGCGACAAGGTGGGGAGCCGGAGGTGACCACCCATTCCCAGGCCCAACCGCCCGCGGGCGGCTGGGGTGCAGACGAGTTCCAGGCGGTCTTCCTGGAGCACTACGGAGCCATCTACCGTCACCTGTTCCGTCTGCTGGGTTCCCAGGAGGAAGCGGAGGACCTGACCCAGGAGGCGTTCCTGCGGCTGTACCGCCAGCGCTTCCCGCCCTGGCTCACGGCGTGGGGGGTCCTGGACTTCCACGCCCGCCTCTACCGGATGCCCCCAGAGGAGCGGAAGCGCCGCATCCCTGAACTCCTGGAACGGGTGGGCCTGGGCGACCGGGCGAACATCCGTCTGGGCGAGTTCTCCAAGGGGATGATGCAGCGCATCGGCCTGGCCCAGGCCCTCCTCAACCGGCCGGACCTGGTCTTCCTGGATGAACCCACTTCGGGCCTGGACCCCCTGGGCCGGCGGGAGGTCCGCGACCTCATCCGGGAACTGCGGGCAGCGGGGGTGACGGTCTTCCTCAACTCCCACTTCCTGAGCGAGGTGGAGGTCACCTGCGACCGGATCGCCCAGGCCACCTTCCGCGAGGCGCAGCGGCGCCGTCTCCTGTGGATCGGGGCCGCGCTGGGCCTGGCCTTCCTGGCCCTCTTCGGCGTGGGCTATTCCATCATGTACCGCGAGGCCCTCGCGGACGGGGCTTCTTTCCTCACGGAGATGCTAAGTGGCCTCCTCATCGTCGGCCTGTACGTGGTGAACTTCCTGGGCATCATGGTGGCGGTGGTCCTTTCGGTGGACACCCTGCCGGGAGAGATAGCCTCGGGGACCATCCACACGGTGGTGACCAAGCCCCTGCGCCGGTGGGAAGTGGTCCTGGGGAAGTGGCTGGGTCTGGCGGCGATGCTCGCCCTCTTCGTCGGCCTGATCAGCACCGGCGTCATAGCCGTCTCCTGGGCCGTGGCCCGCTACGTGCCGCCCCACCCTGCCGAGGGCATCGCCCTGATGTTCCTGAGCGGCCTGGTGGTGCTCACCCTTTCCCTCCTGGGCGGGGCGCGCCTTTCCACCATGGCCAACGGACTCGTCGTCCTCATGCTCTACGGGCTGGCCTTCATCGCTGGGTGGATTGAGCAGTTCGGAGCCTACGTCCGCAACGAGGCGGCGGTGAACACCGGCATCGTGGTGAGCCTCCTCATGCCCAGCGAGGCGATGTGGAAGCGCGCCGCCTACCTG
>JBMFPD010000017.1:0-19927 GCA_049969295.1 Anaerolineae bacterium
GCCCCCTTCCCCTCTCCGTCCACGGAGAAGGGAAGGGGGTTGGGGGATGGGGAGAGGTCGGTCTTCCCGCGTCCCCGACTCACCAACACAAGATGCAACCGCAACCTCCGCACACGCCGCTTGCTGGCCCTCCGGCCCTGTGGTATAATGGCCCACGCAGGTCGGGGAACCCTTCGGCCATGAGGACGGACTGCCGTGGGCCTGAACCGCTCTGAGGCAGCACACCGCCTCCAGCACCGGCTGGAGCGGCTGGAACACGTCATCCGCATCAGCCAGATCCTGAACACCACCCTGGATCTGGCAGAACTCCTCCGCGTGATCGCCTCAACCGCCGCCGAGGTCACCGATTGCGAGGGCTCATCCATCCTCCTGGTGGACCCCCAGACCGGGCAACTGCGGTTTGAGGCCGCCTACGGGCCTAAGAGCGAGGCCCTGAAGCCCATCGTCGTCCCCCTGGAGGGGAGCCTGGCGGGGTGGGTCGTCCAGCGCAAAGAGCCTCTCCTCATCCCGGACGCGCAGGCCGACCCTCGCCATTACCGCCAGGTGGACGCGGCCATTGACTTCACCACCCGCTCCCTCCTTGCCGTGCCCCTCACCATCCGCGGCCACTGCATCGGCGCGCTGGAGGTCGTCAACAAGCGGGAACCCCCTCCCCTGGACGAGGAAGATGCCTACATCCTCTCCGCCCTGGCCTCCCAGGCAGCCGTGGCCATTGAGAACGCCCGCCTGCTGGGGGACCTGCAGCGAGCCCATGCCGAACTGACCCAGCTGGACCGCCTCAAGAGCGACTTCATCGCCGTGGCTTCCCACGAACTGCGCACCCCTCTCGCCCTGATCCTGGGGTACGCGTCCTTCCTCAAGGAATCCCTGACCGGCGCAAGCCGCGAGCAGGTGGACATCGTCTACGAAAGCGCCATGCGCCTCCGCGGGCTTATAGACGACATGCTCAACCTGCGGCACATCCAGACCGGGGCAGTGGACCTGCGGCCCGAGGAGACTAACCTGGCCCACCTGGCGCGGGATGTGCTGGGGGAGTTCCGCCCCCTGGCGGAAGCCAAGGGCCAGCACCTCCTCCTGGAGGTGAGCCCCAGCGAAGAGGGGTATCTCCTCCGCCTGGACCCGCCGAAGGTCCGCCTGGTGTTGGTGAACCTCCTCTCCAACGCCATCAAGTTCACGCCGGAGGGAGGGACCATCACCGTCCGGGTCTCCCGGACGCCCCGCGAGGCCTGGGTGTCCGTGGCCGACACGGGCGTGGGCATCCCGCCGCACGCCCTCCCCCGCATCTTTGACCAGTTCTACCAGGCCGAGCCCGTCTCCACCCGCCGGCACGAAGGGCTGGGCCTGGGCCTCTCCATCGCCAAGGGCTTGGTGGAACTGCACGGTGGGCGCATCTGGGCCGAAAGCGAGCCTGGCCGGGGTGCGACGTTCACTTTCACCCTGCCCGCGGAGCCGGTGCCGCCCGAGCGCCTCTAGCCCTCCTCCCTGGACGCCCGGCGCGTGCCCACCTTCTCCTTCTCCCCCACCTGCGCCCGCAAGCAGGCCTCGATGAAGGCGTCAATCTCGCCGTCCAGCACGGCCTCGGTGTTGCTGGTCTCGTAGCCAGTGCGCAGGTCCTTCACCATCTGGTAGGGATGCAGGACGTAGGAGCGGATCTGGTTGCCCCAGCCAGCCTCCACGTGTTCGCCCCGCAGGCGCGCCAGTTCGGCGCGGCGCTTCTCCTGCTCCATCTCGTACAGGCGTGCCCGCAGGATGCGCAGGGCCGTCTCCTTGTTCTGGAGTTGCGACCGCTCGTTCTGGCAACTCACCACGATGCCCGTGGGGAGGTGGGTGATGCGCACGGCGGTGGCGTTCTTCTGCACGTTCTGGCCGCCCGCGCTGGAGGACCGGAACACGTCAATGCGGAGGTCTTTGGGGTCTATCTCCACCTCCACGTCGTCTTCCAGGTCGGGCATGACCTCCACCAGAGCGAAGGAGGTGTGCCGCCGGTGGGCGGCGTCAAAGGGGGAAAGACGCACCAGGCGGTGCACCCCCTTCTCGCACTTCAGGTGCCCGTAGGCGTAAGGCCCTTCCACCCGGACGGTCACCGTCTTGAGCCCGGCCTCTTCCCCGTCCAGCGAGTCCAGGATCTGGGTGCGGAACCCCTTGCGCTCGGCCCAGCGCAGGTACATGCGCAGGAGCATGGCCACCCAGTCCTGGGCCTCGGTGCCCCCGGCTCCGGCGTGGATGGAGAAGATGGCACTGTCCCGGTCGTGGGGGTCGGAGAAGAGCAGGGCGAACTCCCGCTGAGCCAGGTCCCGTTCCAGCGCGGAGACCTCCCCGGCCAGTTCTCGGACCAGGGCTTCGTCCTCTTCCTCAGCCAGGTCCAGGAGTTCCGTGGTCTCCTGCACCTTCCGGTGCAGGGAGTCCCACCATTCCAGTTCTTCCTTAAGGGCAGCGAGGCGCTGCATGAGTTCCCTGGCCGCCTCCGGGTCGGACCAGAAGGCCGGGTCCCCTGCCTGGGTTTCCAGGCGGGCCGCCTCTTCCCGCTTCGCTGCTAAGTCAAAGGCGCACCTCAAGTTCCTGGATGCGCGCTTCCAAGTCCAAGAGCCGTTCTCGCAGGTCTTCCACGGTTCTCCTCCTCTCAGCCTTCCAGAAGCCCGGAGACGAAGACCTCCGGGTCAAACTCAGCGAAATCCTCCACCCCCTCGCCCAGGCCCACGTAGCGGACAGGGACGCCCAGTTCCCGCACCACGGCGAAGACCATGCCCCCCTTGGCTGTGCCGTCCAATTTGGCCACGATGACGCCGTTCAGGTCCACCGCCTCTTTGAAGTGCCGGGCCTGGGCGAGGGCGTTCTGCCCGGTAGTGGCGTCCAGCACGAGGAGCGTCTCGTGGGGGGCGCGGTGCACCTGGCGGGCGGCCACACTGCGGATCTTCTTGAGTTCCTGCATCAGGTTGTACTTGGTGTGCAGGCGGCCCGCCGTGTCCACGATGAGGACCTGGGCGCCACGGGAGCGGCTGGCCCGGATGGCATCGTAGACCACCGCCCCGGGGTCGGAGCCGGGCTGGTGGGCGATGACCTCTGCCCCCACCCGCTCTCCCCAGATGCGCAGTTGGTCAATGGCCGCGGCGCGGAAGGTGTCGGCAGCGGCCAGGATGACCTTCTTGCCCTGCTTGCGGTACATGTGGGCCAGTTTGCCGATGGTGGTGGTCTTCCCCGAGCCGTTCACCCCCACGATGAGGATGACGTACAGGAGGTGCTCCGCAGGGTTCGGCAGGGGGGCATCCACCTGGAGCATGCGCACCAGTTCCTCCCGCAGGGCCGTGCGGACCCGGTCGGTGGTCCTCAGCCCTTCGCGCCTGGCCCGCTCCCGCAGCCGCTCCAGGAGGTCCAGAGTCGTTTCCACCCCCACGTCGGCCTGGATGAGGAGGGCCTCCAGTTCCTCCCAGAACTCCTCTGAGAGTTGTTGCCCGGTGAGGAGCCCCGCGATCCGCCCGAAGAAGGATTGGCGGGTGCGGGTCAGCCCCTCTTTGACCTTTTCCTCCTGCTTCAACGCCAATGCGTGCCTCCCAACCCTGTCGCCCTTTTGCGCAGGGGATTATACTATAACCGCGCAGGGCAGACAACAACCCCGCCGTCTGGGGCGGGGTTGTCCGCTGCAGGGCCATCGGGGGAAGCGGCTCCTATCCTTCGGAGGCTCCCTCTCTGGGCATGCGGTGCTCCTTCACCCAGGCCTCAAACCACTCCGGGTCCAGGATCTGGATGAGGGCCACGGCGCGGTCTGGTCGCTGGGAGAAGATGTCGCACAGGGTGCAGCGGGAGCGGTAGGCTTCCTCAATGGCCTTGTCCAGTGCGGAGTGGGGCAGTTCCCCCTCCTTCCACCGGCGGAAAGTCTCGCAGAGGGGCTCTGCCACCTTCCGCCACCGATAGTCGTAGTAATCGTCGATCAGTTGCTGCTGCCAGTGCCAGGCTTCGGCTTTGGGGTTCCCTTCGCCTTGCGCCATCGTGCTCGCCTCCTCTGGGCCCTCGCCTTTCCGAAGGGCCCGGTCACTCAGAGGACCAGGGCATCGGCCACCAGGTCCACCACACCCTTGACCTCCACGCCCAGACCGTAGTGCTCGTTCAGGTCCGAAAGTTGCGTCTTACAGTTCTCGCAGGCGGTGACGACCCACTGGGCTCCCGTGCGCCGGATCTGCTCCACCTTGGGCTTGCCCGCCCGCATCCGCACTTCCTTCATCCCTGGCTCGGCGATGAGGCCCCCGCCCCCACCACAGCACCAGTTGAGTTCCCGGTTGGGGGTCAGTTCGCGGAAGTCGGTGGCCACTGCCCGGATGAGGAGGCGCGGCTCCTCAAACATGCCCGCGTTGCGCCCGATGTTGCAGGGGTCATGGTAGGTGAGAGGTGTGGTGAAGGTGCCGGGGCGGACGCGGATGCGGCCTTCCTGTAGGTAATCGGCCACCAGTTTGACGATGCTCACGCGCGCAAGGCCTGCCACCTCCTCGCCGAACCAGGCGTCAAAGTAACTGAGGAGGGTGCGGGTGGCATGGCCGCACTCCGGGAAGACGATGACCTGAGCACCCAGGCGGCGGGCCTCTTCCACAATCCAGTGAGCGGCTTGTTTCGCCCTCTCCATATCGCCGACAAAGAAGGAGTGGTTGGTGGCGGTAAACAGGCTCAGACTCCAGCTCTCCTTGGCAGCGTAGAAGATTTTCACCGCGGGGATGACGGCATGCTCCCCAACCAGGGGCACGTAGAGAACGCGCGCCCCTGGTTGGTCCACCGGGATCCGGAGGTCAGGAGCGTTCCACTCCTTCTGAAGTCGCTCCTCCATGGCGTGGAACTGGTCCAGGTAGAACTCTTTCAGAGCGTCGATGATCTCCCCCTTGCTGACTTCGGCCTGGCCGATCTCGGCGACCATTTCCATGCCCATCCCTTCTTGGAGGAGGGCGTAACGCGCTGTGCTGACCAGAAGTCCTGTGTCCAGGTGGAACGGACAGACAAGGGTGCAGCGCCGGCAGCCCGTGCAGTCCCAGAGCGCTTTCCGAAGTTCTTCCACCATCTTCTCATCCGGCTGGTGGTTCTCCCGGTACCAATCCAGCAGGGGGTTCCCTCTGGGTTGGAGCAGCTTCTTGACCAGCAGGGCCCGGTAAGAAGGGATGTGGGCAGGGTCGTGGGAATAGGCATAAAAGTGGCAGGCGTCCGCACAGAGGCCACAGCGAATGCAGATATCCAGATAGTATTGGAGAGGACGACTGATGCGCTGGCGCATGACCTCGGTGAATTTCTCCAGCATGGCATCCTCCTAACTGTAAACCACCAACTTGGCTAGCACGTAGCCTACCATGTGGGTGAACTTGCTGAAGGGGAAGTAGATCATCAGGAGCTGCACGAAGGCGAAGTGCCAGATGAAAGAGAGGCCAGCGCTTGGTGGGACAGGCTGCCATTGGAAAGAAGCGAGCCCCCAGAAGAAGCGGTTCAGCTCTCCCTGGTCCAGGTTATGGAGGAGATGGAGGTGGAACCCGGTTACTGCAATGCTGATAAGCAGGAACAAGGCGAGATAGTCCTGAGGCACCGAGAGAACTTTGCGGCGGCCGCTGACGCGGTGGGCCAGAGCGTAGAGAAGGAGGGCGAGGAACACCACTCCCACCAGCGTCCCGAACGCGGCCCAGATGGCCGTTCCCCCCACAGGGGGAAGGTTGACGAAGACGGGGACATGGTGCAACAGCACCAGGAAGAGGGCGGCATGCAGCGTCAGGCCGGCGGTGATAGGAATGGCAGAACCGCTGATCTTGATGGCGTTGAACACCATCTTCAAGGTGATGGTCTCTATCAGCACTTCCAGGAGGGGGCCCAGGCGGGAATGAGGGCGGGGGTAGAGAGAAAGATGGCCTGCCACAGGTGCTGCCCGCCACCACTGGTAGAGCCGAGAGGCCAGCCCTCCGACGAAGACAGCCACGGCGAGGTACGGCGTGACGTACGCCACCAGAAAGGCGATCGTGTCCACAGCCCAGAGACCTCCTTGGAAGGCGCACAGCCGGGGGAGAGGAGGACTCCCTCCTCTCCCCCGGGTTGCATCATTTCACGCGGCGGATGAGGAAGCGGAAGATCCCCTCGCCCTTTTCCATCTTGACCAGTTCGTTGCCGCTGCTCTTGGCCCAGGCGCTGATGTCGGCCATGGAGCCCGGATCGGTGGCCAGCACCTCCAGGATGCCCCCTACCGACACATTCTTGATCTCCTGGCTGGTCTTCACCACAGGCATGGGGCACTGAAGGCCCCGCGCGTCCAGGGTCTTCTCAGGTTTGAGTTCGTCCATCGTTCATCTCTCCTTGGTTTGTGAAATCAGTCTTACTCTCTCTCAGGCGACTCACGTCATGGTGGAGCGTGACCTGCATCGCGATCCCCTTGCGGGTTCAGATGAACAGGGTGATGTCCGCGTCCTGGGCATCCAGGACGTAACTGGCCGCGCCCACAACATCGGTGACCTCATCAATGAGGTCCTCGCGGCGGACCTCCATGACCTCCATGCTCATCTGGCAGGCCAGCAAGCGGACGCCCAGGTCCACGGCCGTCTTGCGCAGTTCCGCCAGGGAAGCGACCCCCTTGTCCTTCATCATCTTCTTGAACATCCAGCGGCCGATGCCGCCGAAGTTGAAGCGTGAAGGCCCCAGGCGGTCAACGCCCCCCCGGTTCATGAGGCCCAGCATGCGGCCGAAGAAGCCCTTGCCGGTCAGGTTGCCTTTCTGGATGGCCTTGAGGCCCCAGAAGGTGAAGAACATGCTGGTCTGCATGCCCATGGCCGCGGCGGTGGTGCCGATGATGAAGGCCGCCATCACCCGGTCCATGTCCCCGCTGAACACCACGATGCTGCACTTCTTCGTGTCCTCGGACATCTCGTTCCCTCCTTCAAAAATGGACTGCTCTGTCGCGCGGCTAAATCTGACTGATGGCCGCGATCTGCCGCAACCGGGCGATGAGGCTCCGCCACTCCTCACCGATCTCGCTGAAGGTCTGGGCCACCAGGTGGAGGAGCCTGGCCAGCCGCTGCAGGTCCTCCCCCGGCATGGTGCGGATGCTCCCCGCCGCAGCCCGGAGCGCGCTTTCCTGCAGGCCCAGCTGGCCGGCCAGGGCCGCCAGGCCGTCCTGCCAGGCTTCCCCCTCCCCCACGGGGGCGGCGAACTGGCAGGCGACCACGGTGGCCACCTGCTGCCCCTCCACCCAGACAGGGGCGCTCAGGGTCAGGAGCCCGGCATGGCAGGGGCGGAACTCCCCCGGCCTGGCTCCCTGCCAGGAGGCCAGGCACCTTCTGCGCCCTTCGTCGGTGGCGAGGATGAGGGTGCACAGGGCGGAGCAGTTGCTCACAGGGGTGAGGGGGGTGCCTCGTGCGTCCAGGGTGACAGCCGCCAGGCGCATCGCCTCGGCGAAGATCGCCTGGATGGGCAGCACGCATGAGAGCGGAAGGGAGGACGCCTCGGAGGTCCATTCCCCCTCGGGAGGGAGGGGCCCGGCCAGCCTCTGCACCTGCTCTTTGCGGCGTTGTTCCAGCCAGGCTTCCACCTGATCGCGGCGGAAGCGCCACTGTCCCCCGACCTTGACCCCCTGGAGCGTCCCGCGCTTGAGCATGCGGTAGATAGTGACGCGGTCCACCTGCAACAGGTCTTGCAGTTGTCGGACGGTGAGCAAGCCCTCTTCCTTCTTCATAGTGAAGATTATAACAACCTGAGGCAATGCTGTCAAGTTTCGCCCTGTTTGTGACACATCGGATTGAAGTTGTTATAACAGAATTCTGAGCAGGGCGAGGGGCGCACGGCCGTGCCCCCCTACCAGGCCGTGCCGCGGCGCGGGTGTGGCATCGGGAAGGGCGATTGTGGTCAAGTACCAGTGCTTGACCGCCAGGGCTGTCTCGTTTTTACAAAAGGGGGAAGGCTATCACCGCTCTTCCCGGCGCAGAGGGCATGCCAGGAGGCGTGCCCTACGGTCTGCCGTGCCAGAAGGCCGTCAGAGTTCTATAAAATGGGTCAGCCCTGGCTTGACCACAGCGGTTTCTCACCGAAGCGGCCACAGCCCCCTTCCCGCGTGCGCGGGGAGGGGGCTCAGGGGGTGGGGTTGGAGCCACGGGGGGTAGGGGCAGGCACAGGGCCTGCGCCCAGGGCCTGTCGGAAGAACTGCCCCAGGCGCGCCCGGTAGGCCTCCGGGCGGGCCTGGTCCACCTCCCGGTGGCCGGCTTCTCCCACCAGCCACAGGGTTTTGGGGAAACCAGCCCGCGCGTAGAGGGCCAGGGCCTCCTCCAGCGGGACGAAGGCATCGCGCCCTCCGTGGATGAGGAGGAGAGGCCGCGGCGCCAGGGCAGGCACGCAGTCCAGGGGGGAGACGTCTCTGATGGGCACCCGGAGTTCCCATCCCATGAGGGCCAGGGAGAGCCGGCCAGCCGCCTGCGCCACAGGGCCGGGAAGGCCTCGCTGCCGCATGCCTGCCACCAGCACCGGCAGGAGCCGGGCAAAGGCTCCGTCGGTCGCCACCGCCAGGATGCGGGGGCATTCGGCCGCCGTGAGCAGCGCGGCCGCGCCGCCCATGGAGAAGCCCAGCACCCCAATGCGCCGGATGCCCCGCTCCCACAGGAAATCCACCGCCCCCAGGAGGTCCCAGCGCTCCAGGTACCCCATGCCCACCCGCTGGCCCTCGCTGCGGCCGTGCCCGCGGAAGTCAAACATGAGGACGTGGCACCCGGCCTCGTGCAACGCAGGCACGTACCGCAGGTCCGGGTCCATGCTACCGGAGTGCCCGTGGCAGAAGATGACGGCCGGGCCGTCGGCCGGGACGCCAGGGGCCGGCAGGAACCAGCCCCGCAGGAGCAGCCCGTCCCGTGCCCGGAAAGCCACCTCCTCAAAGGCCAGGCCCAGGACGGCCGGGTCTTCCGGGGGGTCGGGAGGGCGCCGCCGGGTCATCCGCCAGACGCTCCCGGCGGCGATGGCGCTCACCACCGCGGCCGCCAGGCCCGCCGCCGCAGCCCCCACACAGAAAGCCTTCAGCACCAGGTCCCTCACGCCCATCGCCTCCCTCCAGAGAGCCCTTCAACGCCCGGCTTCCCCTGTCCCCCAGCCCCCTCCCCTGGGAGCATATCTCGCCTCTATCTCCCGGAAGACCGCGTGGCGTTGGTCCTGCCAGGCTTCGCGGGAGAGTTCCATCTCGTAGTGGAGGGTGATGTCTCCCCGTTGTAGCGGACGAAGTGCTCCTCCCCCTGCGCGCCCACTTTGCGGGGAGGGTACTCCGTGCCGCCCGCCGACCGATAGAACCGGCCCACAGTGCGGAAACCGCACTTCTCGTAGACGCGGATGGCCCGCCCGTTGAACGCGGCTACGTCCAACTTCATCAGGTCAAAGCCCAGGTAGGTGAAGAAGACGTCCAGGAAGAGGGCCATGGCCTCCGTGCCGTACCCCTGGCCGGTATGCTCGGAGCCCAGGGTGATGCCCAGACGCGCCGAAGTAGGGTGCGTGGTGCGCTGGATCTCCCGCAGGCTGATGACCCCGATCAGTTGGCCGTCGGCCTTGCGCACGGCGGCGAAGTACCGCCGTCCGGACCTGAGCACATTGCGCTCAAACCAGGCATCGTTCTGGCGGCGGGAGCCAGGGGGCATGTTGTAGGAGAGGAACCGCAGGTCCTCGTAGGGCGTCCAGGCCTGCATCCGCTCCACATCGTCCCGCACGAAGGGCCGGATGTAGAGGCGCGGCCCTTCCGCCAGCCTGAGGAGCCCTTCTTCAGCCGGCACGGCCTTTCTCCTTTCTCGGACGGGGGCGCGGTGTGGTGAAGTCCAGCGAGGGCTCCCCCTCTTCCCGCTCCAGTTCCTTGGGCAGGACGAAGGTGAAGGTGGTGCCGGGCCCTTCCCGGTCCTCAATCCAGATGCGCCCCTGATGGCGTTCCACAATGTGCTTGCAGATGCTCAGTCCCAGCCCTGTGCCCCGGTAGGGCCGAGTGGAGCCGCTGTCCACCTGGTAGAAGCGGTCGAAGACCCGCTCCCGTTCCTCCGGAGGGATGCCGATGCCCGTATCGTGCACCCAGACCTGGACGGCCTCGCCCAGGTCCTGAGCCTCCAGGGTGACCTGGCCGCCGCTGGGGGTGAACTTGATGGCGTTGTCCACCAGGTTGGTGAGGACCTGTTCCAGGCGCATGCGGTCGCCCTCCACCGGGGCCAGGTCGGAGGGGATGCGGTTGTGGAGGGCCACTTCCCCCTGCCGCGCCAGAGGTTCCAACTTCTCCACCACTGTCGCCGCCACCTCGCCCAGCGACACCGGCTCCAGGCGCAGCCGCACCTGCCCCGCCTCCAACCGGGAGAACTCCAGGAGGTCGTTGATGAGGTTCTGCAGGGCCGCCGTCTGCTGCCGCACCGTCTCCAGGAAATCCCGCTGGACCTCCGTGACGGGGCCTGCCTTGCCCAGGAGGATGATGTCCACGAACCCCTTGATGGAGTGGAGCGGCGTCTTCAGTTCGTGGGAGACCACGGAGAGGAAGTTGCTCTTCATCCGCTCCAGTTCCTTCTGGCCTGTCACGTCCCGCAGGACGGCCACCACCCCCTGCAGCCTTCCTTCGGCATCCAGCATGATGGAGGAGAGGGCCTGGTACACCCGTTCCTCGCCCTCCCGAGGGCCCGGGAGGACGATCTCGCGCACCAGGTGTTCGCCGCGCTCGGTCGTCTCCCGGAGGAGGTCGTGCAGCTGCGGGTCCACGGAGGCGACGTGGAGCCCCTCCACCTCGGAGAGGTCTTCCAGGTGGAAGATGCGGCGGGCCACCGGGTTGATGAGCGCCACCCGGTGGCGGGTGTCGGCCACGACCACACCATCGCCGATCCCCTGGAGCACGGCCTCCAGTTCGTTGCGCTTCTCCCAGACGTCGCGGTACAGGCGGGCGTTCTTGACGGCCACGGCGGCCTGGTCGGCGAAGGTGCCCAGGAGGGCCAGGTTCTCGGCGGAGAACGCGCCTTTGCGGGGGCTGGTGGCGTTCAGCGCGCCGATGGTCCGTCCGTCCACCAGGAGGGGCACGCTCATGATGGAGCCCGCGCACTCCGGCCCCCGGCGCACGTACCGGGGGTCGGCCTCGCAGTCGTTGATGAGGACGGGCTGCCCGTGCATGACCACCCACCCCGCCACCCCCTCGTCCGCCCGGAAGGTGGTCTGGCGGAACCCCTCGGCCAGGGTCCGGCTGGTGGCCAGGATGACCAGGCGGTCCTCTTCCTCGTCCAGAAGGGCCACGGAGCACTCCGTCCCTCCCAGGACCTGGGAGGCGTTGGAGGCGATGAGGCGCAGCACATCCTCCAGGGTCAGGGCGGCGTTGATGGCCTTGATCCCCTCCTGCAGCGACCGCAGTTGGAGGACCCGGTCGCCCAGTTCCCGGGCTGTGCGGGCCATGACCTCGGACTTCTGCTCCAGGTCCCGGGTCTTCTCTTCCACCGTCTGGTACAGTTCGGCGATGCGCCGCTGGCGGAACTCCATGAGCCAGGCGGCATAGGTGCTGAGCCCCACCAGGGCGAAGAGGAGGGCGTACCGCAGGAAGAACCCCGGGTCCAGGAGGAAGAAGAAGCCGTCGCTTGCCCCGTAAAGGGCGAGGACATAGGCGGGCAGCACGGTGTAGGCGACCACCAGCACTTCTTCCAGGAACGGATAGTAGATGGCAGCCTTGAGGGCCAACAGGCCGTAGAGGAGGTACAGGTCGCTCGTGGCCCCGCCGAGGCGGAAGACCAGGTAACTGACGAACCCCACGTCCAGCGCGTAGGCAGCCAGGAGGGCCCACCGCCCCACCTGTCGGGGGAGTGCCCGCAGGCCCAGGGTGAGGGCCCAGGCCAGGCTCAGCCCGACATAGAGAAGCATCCCCCGGGGGAAGAGGACCCGTCCCACCTCCGCGCCGAAGCGGAGCCAGGTCGCCGTGAGGCCCACACCCAGGAAGAAGGCGCGCAGGAGGGTGCCGAACCGCAGTTCGCTCCTCAGGAGGACTTCCCACAGGGGTTCCTCCCCCTTCCTGAGAAGGAAACGCACAAGCCTTCTCATAGGGTCCCTCCGCTTGTGGTCCGGGGGCGGTCCGTGTCGGGCTTCATGAGAGCACCCTCCAGGTTACCGCGGCGGCGTGGGGGTGGGCGGTGGCACAGGCGTCGGCGTGGGCCGCCGGGTGGGCGTTGGCGGGGCCGGCGTGTCGGTCGCGGGCCGCGGCGGGGGCGCGGGTGTCGGCGAGGCCCCCTCCGTGGCCGTGGGCGTCACCGTCGCGGTGGCTGTGGGCGTGGGGGGAGCGGTCCTGGGGGCAACCGTGGGCGTCGCCGTGGCCGTGGGGCTCGGCGTCGGGGTGGGCGAGGGTTTCCGCTCCTCCGTGGGCGTGGCCGTGGGCCGCGCGGGAGGGCTCGGCGACGCCGTCGGCGTGGCCCTGGCCGGCGTCGGCGACATGGTAGCGGTGGGCGTCGGGCTTGGAAGGGACGTCGGCGTGGCGATGGGGCTCGGAATGGGCGTGGCCGTGGGGATCTCCCGTGGCGGCCCCAGGCGCAGGGTCCACAGGCCGTCCTCCGTGGCCGCGTAGAGCAGGTTCGCGTCCCCCGGGTCCTGGACCAGGGCGAAGACGTCCTTGGGGCCGAGGCCGGTGCCAAGCCGCCCCCAGTGCAGGCCGTCCTCTGTACGGACTGCGCCCGCGTCCCGCAGGCCCGCATAGAGGGTTCCCGGCCGTTCCGGGTCCGCCAGAAGCGTCCGGACCACGCCCCCGGGCAGGCCGGCGCGCGCCGGCTGCCAGAAGGTCCCCTGGTCCGTGGACCGGTAGATGCCGTTGTCGGTGCCGGCGTACCAGGTTCCGTCGGCTGCGATGGCCAGGTGCCACACCGCGCTGCGGCCGAGGCCGCTGCCCCTCTGGACCCATGGGTTGCCGCCCTCCGTGCACCAGATCCCCCCCGTCCCCGCGGCCACGCACAGGGCATCCCCGGCGGGGGAGAGGACCAG
Source organism: Anaerolineae bacterium (assembly GCA_049969295.1). Taxonomy (GTDB): domain Bacteria; phylum Chloroflexota; class Anaerolineae; order DTPP01; family DTPP01; genus DAOTYM01. The sequence continues at coordinate 12,940 of JBMFPD010000017.1, forward strand.
GAGGTCCCAGAGCCAGGTTCCCACCGGCCAGACGCCCAAGGAAGCCCAGGAGGCTCCCTCGTCCCCGGTGCGCCAAAGCCTTCCCTCGCCTCCCACGTAGAGGTACATGCCCCCTCCGTGGGCCACGGCGGCGAGGAGGAAGGCTTCCTGAAGGCCGGGCGGTGGGGGGAGTTCCTGCCAGCGGCTCCCGCCGTTGATGGAGCGGAACAGGTGGCCGCCGGCCAGGGCGACGAAGACGTGCCGCGCCTCCAGAGGGTCCACGGCCAGGGCGGTCACCTCCCACTCCCCCCAGGGGCCGCGGGGGAGGTCCAGGTTGGCCGCCCGCCAGGTTTGGCCCTCATCCAGGGAGCGGTAGAGGCCCTGGTGCCGGACCGCAGCGTAGAAGATGGGGAACTCCCCTCCCCGGCCCAGGGCCAGGTGCATGACGTGGAGGCCCGGGAGCCCGGCGCGCTGCCAGGTGCCGACCTCCCCTTGCCTTGCCAGGCTGGGGATGGCCAGCAGGGGGGCGAGGAAGAGGCCCCAGGCCACGAGGATCATCCCGATCCGTCTGCGCCACATGGCTCTATGGCCTCCGTGGGCCCCGGCCCGCTCCAGGCTACCTCGGTGGCGTGGGCGTGGGCGGCTTGGGCGTGGGTGTGGGTGGTTTGGGCGTGGGTGTGGGCGGTGCAGGGGTGTCGGTGGGCGGCCTGGGCGTCGGTCTGGGCGGGACGGGCGTGTCGGTGGGCAGCGGAGGTGGCGTCTCGGTGGGCGAAGGGGTGTAGGTCGGCGTCGGCGGCACGTACCGCGGCGTGGGTGTGACGGTGGGCGTGTGGGTGGGCGTCGGCGTGAGGGTCGGCGTGGGCGTAGGTGGGTAGAGGATGAGGAGCACTTCCTGCTCCCGCTCCTGGGCCGGGGGACACTGGAGGTCCTCCCGCGCCAGGGCCTTGCGGTACTGCTCCAGGGCCCCGAGGAGGTCGTTCCGCTCCCGGGCCTGGTCGCCCAGGGCCACGTAGGACGCGCACAGGATCTGCGCGGCTCGGCCTCCGGCGTAATCCGGGCGATCCTCCACCACCTGCTGGACCTTGAGGATGGCCTGGCCCCATTCCTGGTTCTGGTAGGAGAGGTAGCCGGCCAGGTAGAGGTTGGCCAGGCGCTGCTCCTCGGCGGCCTGCTTGTTGCGGGGGTGGATGCTGAGGGCCGCGCCGAACTGGCGGATGGCCTCCTTGATGCGCTCCACCGAATCTCCCGACGTGACGATGAGGGCCAGCCCCTGGTTCAGGTGGCAGACGAAGAGGTACTCCTCCACCACGTCGCTGCGGTAGGTGGCGTCCAGGGCGCGCAGTTCATCAAACTTGGCTGCCGCGTCCATCCAGTTCCCCTGGTCGTAGAGGGCCTTGGCCTCCGCGTACAGGGCCGCCAGGCGTCTCTGGCGTTCCACCTCCGCGGCCAGGCTGGCCGCATCCCGGTAGTTGGGGTCCAGGGCCAGGAGGCGGTTCAGGCGTTCGGCTGCCGCATCCCACTCCCCTTTGCCGATATGGGCCTTGGCCTCCGCATAGAGGTCCGAGAGGGTCTTGAAGCGCTGCGCCCGCTCCAGTTCGGCCTGGGCCTCCGGGTCGCCCGGGGCGAGGGCGAGCAACTGCTCAAAGACCTGGACCGCGCCGTCGTAGTCCCCCACCACCATGAGGGCGCGGCCGCGGTTGAGGAGCTCTGTCCGTTCGTCCCTGGAGGCCAGGGAGATGTCCAGGCCTGCCAGGCGCAGCCCCAACAGGGCCAGGAGGGCCAGCACCACCACCGCGGCAGCTAGGTACGGGGGAGAGAGGAACCGCCGCGCCCTGCCGCGGGCAGGCGCGGGGGGTGTTGGGAAGGGAGCTCCTTCTGGAACGCCTGGTTCCGGGCGGGGGCCCGCTGCCCCGGCTCCCGATTCCACCGTCTGCAGGCGCATGAAGAGCCGGATCTCCTCCAGAAGGGCGTCAATCCCTGGGCGGCCCGGGTCCACCTCCTTCAGCCGGAGGAAGGTTTCCTGGGCCTCGGCCCACCGGCGGGCCATGTAGTGGGCCATCCCCTCCTGGTACAGTTGTTCGGGGTCTGGGCCCTCCCGACGGGGCGGAGGGGGGGCCACGGCTTCGGGTTCGGGTGCTGTGGGCCCCTCGGGTTTGGCCCGCGCCCGGGGCCGCCGGTCAGGGGAGACCAAGGTCCGGCGGTAGGCCAGGTAGCGGGGGCAGAAGGGGTACTCCACGCTGAGGCAGAAGCGCGCCTGGTGGTCCAGGCCGATGGGCACCGCCTCGGGGCGCAGGCGGCTCAGGAGGGGCCGCTCCGCGTCCACCTGCACGGCGTAGCAGGCGTTAGACTCCGAGGGCACTTCAGCGTGCCCTTCTGGATTGTCCCGTAGACCCAGGTATGGACAGGGCATCCTCTTCCTCGTGTGCGCCTTCGCGTGGGCCACGCCCTGGCGTGGCCCACCTCACCCTTACCCCCTGGCCCCCTTCCCCTCTCCGCGGCGGAGAGGGGAAGGGGGTTGGAGGATGGGGAGAGGTTGCTGACCGCTAATGGCTACCCGCTACCCCTGGCCTGCTTCTCCCGTTCTATGTACCACTTGCGGTAGTACTCCAGGTACTCGCCGCTCTTGATCTTGCGCCACCACCACTCGTTGTCCACGTACCAGCGGACCGTCTTCTCCAGCGCCTCCTCAAAGGTGTGGCGGGGCCGCCAGCCCAGGGCCATGATCTTGGAGCAGTCCAGGGCGTAGCGGCGGTCGTGGCCGGGGCGGTCTGTCACGTGGCGGATGAGGGACTCCGGCTTGCCCAGGAGGCGCAGGATCAGGCGGGCCATGTCTATGTTGCGGGTCTCCACGCCGCTCCCCAGGTTGTAGACCTCGCCGGGGACGCCCCGGTGGAGGACCAGGTCTATCCCCTCGCAGTGGTCCAGGACGTACTGGTAGTCCCGCATCTGCAGGCCGTCGCCGTAAAGGGGGAGTTCCAGATCGTCTATGGCGTTGGTGATGAAGAGGGGGACCACCTTCTCCGGGTACTGGTAGGGGCCGATGTTGTTGGAGCCGCGGGTGACGGTGGTGGGGATGCCGTAGGTGACGTGGTAGGCCGCCACCAGGTGCTCGGCCCCGGCCTTGCTCGCGGCGTAGGGGCTGCGGGGCCGCAGGGGGTCGTCCTCCCTGGAGCGCCCCTCCAGCACCTCGCCGTAGACCTCGTCGGTGCTGACCTGGTGGTAGCGCACGCCCCCGTAGCGGCGCGCCGCCTCCAGCAGGACGTAGGTCCCGTAGACATCTGTCTTGATGAAGGCATCGGCCTCCATGATGGACCGGTCCACGTGGGTCTCGGCGGCGAAGTTCACAATGGTGTCAATCTCGTGGGCGCGCATGACCCGGTCCACCGCTTCCGCGTCGCAGATATCGCCCCAGATGAAGGTGTAGCGGGGGTTCCCCTCCAGGTCCCGCAGGTTGTCCAGGTTTCCGGCGTAGGTCAGTTTGTCAAACACCACCACGCGGTAGTCCGGGTACTTCTCCAGGATGTAGCGGGTGAAGTTGGAGCCGATGAACCCCGCGCCTCCGGTGATGAGCAGATTCCTCATGTCCGGTCCCTCCAACATTCGTGTGGATGGTGGTCAATGCTCACGTCCGGGGAGCCAGGCGAGGAGCAACTGCCGGGCCGGGCCTGGGAGCATCTCCAGGAACGCCTCCATCTCCTCAGCATCCAGGGCCCGTAACGCGAGCAGGGCCACGACGAAGACCGCAAGGGCCACGGGCGTGGTGACCAGGAAGTGGACCCCGCGCCCCAGGACGAACACAAGGGCCATCAGGAGGGCCGAAAGGCCCACCTTGGCCAGCGGCCAGGCCAGCCTCCGCCAGGGGAGGTACCTGGCTGAAAACCCAAGCCCCAGCACCAGGAAGGTCCCCTCGGCCGTGAGGATGGACCAGCACACCCCTAACGGCCCCCAGGCCCCTACCGTGACCAGGAGCACGGCATACCCCGCGCCCAGGCCCAGCGCGAGCCCCAGCGCCTCCAGGTACTGCTTGCCCACCGCCGTGAGAGCCGTGCCGATGAGGAAGTTGGGGAAGGTGAAGACCACGGCCCACCCCAGGAGCCGCAGGATCTCGGCCGATTCGGCCAGGCTCTCCCCCAGGAGGATGGCCACGATGGGCTCCGCCAGGAAGGAGAGGCAGACGGCCAGGGGCAGGCTCAGGATGACGAAGACCTTCAGCGACTTGCCGAAGGCGCTGGCAAAGCGGGCCGGAGAGCGCGCCGCCCGGTGCGAGAGGACGGGCAGGATGGAGCCCACCATGGACATGGGGATGATGCGCATCTGCTCCACCACCCGCAGGGGGCCGTAGAGGATGCCTGCCGCGGCATCCCCCTGCCACGTGGCCAGGAGGACCACCCCACCCCGCCAGATGTACCGCCGCAGGAGGAGCGAAAGGCCCACCGGGAACGACTCCCGGAAGAGCCGGGCCATGCCCCGCACATCCCTCGAGAACCCCAGGCGGGCGAAACGGCGGGCCGTCAGCCACCAGCCGAAGGCGAACCTCGCCACGTTGGCCAGGAGCGTGGCCACAAAGACCCCCATCAGCCCCAGGTTCAGGACGATGGCCCCCACGGTCAGGACGAGGATGAGCACCTGCGCCAGCGTCACCACCGCGGCCTGGTACTCCATCTGCTGGTAGGCCCGGTAGACGGAGTTGAAGAGTTCCGTCAGGTTGAAGATGACCTGGCTCACGGCGTAGACCCAGATGGCTGTCCGCACCTCCGGCACCATCCCCGGGTCCCGGGTGTTGATGAGGATGATGCCCATCACCAGGCCCGAGAGGAGCATCCGCAGGGTCCAGGCCATGGCCAGGTGCTCGCCGGTGCGCTCTGGCTCCTGCGCCACTTCCCGCACCAGGATTTTGGAGAGGCCCATCTCCGAAAGGACGACGAAGATCTCGCAGAAGGAGATGACGTAGCCGTAGCGCCCGAACCCCGCCTTGCCGAGGTAGCGCGCCAGGATGGCCACGACGACCAGGCTCACGCCGCTGGTCAGCACGTTGGCGTAGAAGAGCAACGCCGAGTTGATGGCAATCCGCTTCGCCCTGGTGCTCACCGAACCCCCCGAGCAGATTCACCACGAAGGGCACAGAGAACACGAGGGGAAAACGAGATTTCTCCGTGCCCTTCGTGTCCTCTGTGGTTTTCCCCTAGGTGTGGAAGTACGGGATGACGTACCCCACCAGGCAGACCAGGTTCAGCACGATGAAGGCGGCGACGAAGGCCACAGCCCCCCACCGGGCCCACGCATCGGAGACCCAGGCCCGCCACCCCAGAGCGAAGGAGACCGCGGCCGGGAACAGGGCCGGCAGCAAGTAGCGCCCCTGGGGCTGCCAATCCCGGACCAGCATGGGCAGCAGGTTCTGCAGGGCGGCCAGGAGGAGCGCCAGGGCCAGCCAGGCGCACGCCCACCGCTGCCACGGCTCCGCCGCCCCCCGCACCCACCAGCGGACCCAGCCCGCTGCGGCCACCAGGGTGGCCAGGCTCAGGAGCAGGTACCACCCTGCCGAGAGGGGCACCGTCAGCCACCCAAAGTTACCCCAAAACCCCGCAAAGGTCAAAACGGCGTAGAGGGCAAGCCGCGCCCAGGCCACCCTGTCCCGGGCCAAGGCCCTGGGCAGGGCCACGCACCAGCCGGTCCACTGCTCCAGCCTGCGCAGCGCGCCCGGCCCCAACCACAGGCGCAGGGCCTGGAGCCCCCGCCTCCACCGCACGGCGAGGGAATCCCCGAGCGTTGCCGCCTCCTCCGCACCGCCGTTCTGGAGAAGGTCTACCGCTGATCCCTCCGCATGGAGGGATGCGCTGTCAAAATAGAGGCGGCCCTGTTCCGCCGGGTCCTCCCCGGTCCCGGCCGCAAGGACCGCCTTGACCACCTGGGCCTCCTGGGGGATCGAGCACCGCACCTCCACTTTCTGCCAGGTCTCCCCCACCTGGAACGCCACGAGGCACTTCTCCCCTCGGTCCGGGATGAGGACCAGCCGCCCGACTGCCGGCCCCTCGGGGCTGCGGGCGAAGGCGGTGAAGACCGCCATCCGCCCTGCCAGGGGCGCGGCGGGGAGGGCCTGGACCAGCCGTTCCACCGCTGTGGGGCTGTCGTCCACAGCCTGGAAGCCGTAGCGCCCCTCATAGGCTGCGGCGCGTGCCCGCCCCTGGAAGCCCGGCAACGCGCCATCCAGCCAGGCCGTGGGCTCCGGCCCCGGCACCCGCAGGAGGAGCCAGAGCGCCAGCGCGGCCCCGGTCACCCCTGCGGCCCAGCGCAGAAGCGCGCGCCAGGGCACCCCCCCGCGCCCCTGGGCCTGCCGGTGGCGTCCCAGGGCCGTGAGGAGCACGAGGACCGTCAGGGGGAGGAGGAAGGCTGCCGTCTTCTTGACCCACAGGCCGGCCGGGCCGCAGAGGACCAGGACGGCGAGGGCCTCCGGGCGCGGGCCCCTCCTCGCCAGGCGCACCAGGGCCCAGGCGTGCACGGTCCCCACCAGGGCCGCGGCGACGTCGTTGTTGACCGCCATCCCCATGTAGGCCGCCATGGGCAGCAGGCCCACGAAGGCCGTCACCGCTGGAGCCAGGAGGGCGTCCTCAGGGGCAAGTTCCCGCGCCGCGGCCCAGGCCACGGCCACCGTCAGGGCGAAGAGGACGAGGGAATAGGCCCGGGCAAGGCGCGCCTGCCCGTCCACGTCGGGGGCGAGGCGCAGGAGGAGGGCCAGGGGCAGGTAGTAGGCCACGGGCTCGTCGCCCACCTGGCGGCCGGAGCGGGCCAGGAAGGGGTCGTCGGCGAGGTGGGCCGGCAGCGGCTCTGGCCAGGGGGCCCGGACCAGGGTCCAGAACCTGTGGCGCGCCAGCGAGTCCAGGAGGGCCTGCTCCAGGGCCGGGTCCCGGTCGTGCCGGTGGAGGGGGCCTCCCCAGCGCGCCAGGAGGGCGGCCTGCTCAAAGTGGCCGGGCTCGTCCGGGGCCTGCCAGAGGGGAGTGGCTACGGCGTAGGC
>JBMFPD010000018.1:0-19790 GCA_049969295.1 Anaerolineae bacterium
CGGCTGACCCCACCGCGGAGGGGGCATCCCGGGGCCTGCCCCCTCCCCGCCTGCCCAAGGGAGGACGCCATGAGCCGCAAACAGGTCCCCATCCGCCGGTTCCTGCCCGTGGCCTTGGGCCTGGCCTTTCTCCTCTTGCTGGCCTGGCAGGCGCAGTCCCTGGCCTACCCCCAGCCCCTGAGGCCCACCCCAACCCCAGCCTTCCCGGCCGTGCCGGAGGCGGCCGGCCCCATGGACGGCCTGCCAGACCTGACGGTGCGGGCCATCCAGGTGGAGCCCTGGCACCCCCTCGTGGGCATCACAGCCACGGTGCGCGTCCTCATCGCCAACATCGGCGAGAGGGATGTGGCCCCCACCAACAACTTCTTCGTGGACCTCTACATTGACCCGGCAGAGCCGCCGAGACCGGGTATCCCGGGCCAGACCGGAACCCTCTACCAGGGGGTCCAGGGCTTCTACATGAAGGCCGGGGCCTCGCTGGAACTGACCTTTGAGTACGCCTTCCCGGACGCGCACACCTATGTCCTCTACGCCCAGGTGGACACCGACCACAACGTGGTGGAGGCCGACGAGGACAACAACATCCTCGGCCCTGTGGAAGCCCCGGTGGAGACGGCCTACCGTTTCGTGGATGAAACGCACGAGGACTTCGCCCAGGGGTTCTCCAACCTGGACCTGTCCTACCCCAGGGGGATGCTCGCCCTCTCCGGCCTCTTTGAGGAGCCGTGGCAGGAACCCGCCGAGGTCGCGCCGGGCGCGCCCCACCTCTACGACCCGGACTTCCGCCTCACCGAGCCCATCTCGGGCACGCAGGTCGCGCCCTCCATCGCCCGCGATGGCGCGGGGACCCTGTACGTGGTCTGGGAAGACGGCCGCAACGGGGAGACATCCGACCGGGACATCTACTTCTCCCGCTCCTCGGACGGCGGGGCCACCTGGACGCCCGCCGTGCGGGTCAACCAGGATGGGCCAGGGCACAACCAGCGGACGCCGCAACTGGTGTACGACAGGGCCACCGGCACCCTCTACGCCGTGTGGCAGGACTTCCGCCGCGGGAACGGCGACATCTTCTTCGCCCGCTCCGCCGATGGCGGCACCACCTGGGAGGAGCCCCCCTGGAACCCCATCAACGACGACCTCGGGGGCGCGGACCAGCTCCACCCCTCCCTGGCCGTGGACGACACCGGCACCCTCTTCGTCGTGTGGCAGGACCGGCGCAACGGAAACGACGACATCTACTTCGCCGCCTCCCACGATGGCGGCGATTCGTGGACGCCCAACATCCTGGTGACCGACGAGCCTTCTACCACGCGGCAGTCTCAGGCCGCCCCTTCGGTGGCGGTGGGGAAGCAGATGGGCCAGACCGTCATCTACGTGGTGTGGGAGGATGGCCGCGGCCGGGCCGCGGGCGACTCTGGCGACATCTACTTCGTGTGGGGCCAGGCCTGCTCCAACCTCCCCTGCCCGCCCTACACCTTCCATGTGGACAAGCGGGTGGACGACGCCCCTGTGGGGGCCCTCGCCGCGGACCCGGCCATCGCCGTCTCCGTGCCCACCCTGGTCATCACGGCCACAGAGGTCTTCACGCCCGGGAGCCCCGGCTGCATCGTCCCGCCCCCTATCACCACCACCGTCACCTTCAACGCCTACTACGAAGGGACGGCAGTCCACTTCGCCTGGCAGGACTTCCGCAACGGCCCGCCCGACATCTACTACGCCTGGACCTTCGCACCGCTCTTTGACCTGGTCCGGGTGGAGGCCGTCCCGGACCTGGATTGCTTCCCGTCCGTGCCGTTTGACCTGGTGATCCAGAGCCCCTTCGGGCCGGACTACCCCATCTACGGCAACGTGCAGGTCAACGGCCTGCCCCCGGCGGAGCCCCAGGACTACACGCCACCCCCGGGGAGCGGTGGCGCACGGGCCGTGGAACCCTCCTGGCAGGGGTACCCGGCCCTCTCCCCCAGGGGCGAGCGCAAGGATGGGGTGTTCATCGCCTGGTCCGACGGGCGGAACTTCGACGACTGGCGCGTCCAGATCTACGTGGCCAACACCAGCCGCGCGAGCAGCGACAGCCCGATCTACGTGGTGCGGACCAACGCGGTCGTCAACGACAACGCCCACCTGACCCGCTACCTGGGTCCCGACTACGACCGGCTGCGCCCGGCCTCCGTGCGGCAGTACCGCCCAGCCCTCACCTACTACGACCCGCCCGTGCCGGTGCCGTACGTGGTCTGGGATGACAACCGCTACGAGGATCCCCTCAGCGGGGGCAGGCCCATCCGCACCCTCTTCCTGGCGCGGCCCGGACGGGCCCCGTCCCCGGGGGTCTACCTCTCACGCATCTTTGACGGGGGCGAGGGTGCCCGCTGGTACCTGCTGGACTGGTGGGGGGTGACGGCCTACTGCTCCCGCATCCTGGTGCAGACGCGGACAGGGGAGACCCCCTGGCCTGACGAGTCCTGGTCCCCGTGGACGGGGCCGGACTTTGACGCCCAGGTGCACGAATGGGTCTATCAGGCCCCTGGCCCCATCGTGGGCGCGGACCAGCGGCCCTACCCCCAGGCCCGCTACTTCCAGTACAAGGTCCTCCTCTTTGACTGCAGCGGCCTCTGGAAGCCGGCCTGGAGCGACGACGAGGACCGCTGGCTGACGGCGTTCCAACCCGGGGTCTGGGTGGATCGGGTGCGAATTCACTATGAGCCAAAACGGTGGTATAATTGGCTCCCGATCGCCACACGATCCTGGGGAGGAGAGCCAGACGGATGACCAAGATCGCCATCACCGGCAAAGGGGGTGTGGGGAAGACCACCCTCGCCGCGCTTCTCGCCCACCTCTACGCGGAACGGGGCCAGCGGGTCATCGCCATAGACGCCGACCCTGACGCCAACCTGGCCTCGGCCCTGGGCATCCCAGAAGAGGTCGCCGCGGGCATCCGCCCCATCGCTGAGATGTCCGACCTCATCGCCGAGCGCACCGGCGCGCAGCCCGGCGGGTACGGCGTCTTCTTCAAGATGAACCCGCGGGTGGACGACATCCCGGAGCGCTTCTCCGTGAAGCACCGCGGGGTGGAACTCCTGGTCATGGGCACGGTGGACACGGGAGGCTCTGGCTGCGTCTGCCCGGAGAGCGTGCTCCTCAAGGCCCTGGTGACGCACCTCCTCCTGCGCCGGAACGAAGTCCTCATCATGGACATGGAAGCCGGCATAGAGCACCTGGGGAGGGCCACGGCCCAGGCGGTGGACGCCTTCATCGTCGTGGTGGAGCCCGGGAAGCGCAGCATCCAGACGGCCGAGACCATCCTGCGCCTGGCGCGGGATATCGGCATGCCCCGCGTCTACGCCGTGGCCAACAAGGTCCGCCGGCCGGAGGATGAGGAGTTCGTCCGCACCAACCTGGGCGAGATCCCCTTGCTGGGTTCGCTGCCGCTGACGGACCGGGCCATTGAGGCAGACCTGAAAGGGGTGGCCATCTACGACGCGGCGCCAGAATTGGTGGAAGGAGCGCGGCGGATCCTGGAAGCGCTGGAATCCGCCACCTCTGGTGAGAGGGGAGGCCCTGGTCGGGGCCCTTGAGGTCGCAAGGGGGGACAGGACTATGGTGCAGGAAAGACGGGTGCCCACGGGGATCGCCGGCCTGGATGAGATGCTCTGCGGGGGGTTCCTGCCCGGGACCAGCGTCCTGGTGCGCGGTGCGCCGGGGACGGGGAAGACCACCCTCGGCCTCCAATTCCTCTACCACGGGGCGACGGCCTGCGGCGAGCCGGGCCTGCTGGTCACCTTTGAGGAGTTCCCCCAATCCCTCTACAGGGACGCCTGCGAGTTGGGGTGGGACCTGAAGCCCCTGGAAGAGGCGGGCAAGCTCCACATCATGTTCACGTCCCCCGAAGTGTTCCTCGCTGCCCTGCAGTCGCCCGAGAGCGAACTCAACCGCCAGGTGCAGGAAGCGGGCATCCAGCGCATCGTCCTGGACAGCGTCACCCACTTCCTGCGCCTGACGCGGGACCCCACCCAACTGCGGGACCTCTACAACATGGTGGTGAACGGGCTGAAGCGCGAAGGGGCCACCGCCCTCCTGACGGCTGAGGACGCGCGGGCCGAGTTCCCCCGCCAGGAGTCGGGCCGCCTTTCCTACATTGTGGACACCATCATCCTCCTGCGCTACCTGGAGATTGACAGCAGCATGGAAAAAGCGCTGGTGGTCCTGAAGATGCGCGGCAGCGACCACGCCAAGGAGATCCGGCAGTTCGCCATCGGCAAAGGCGGCATCACCGTCGGCAGGCCCTTTGAGCGCCGGGAGGGCTTGCTGAGCGGCATCCCGAGGCTTCTCCCTTCGCGCCCGTAGGCCCTCTCTGCACCCGGCTCCCCCGCCACATGCCAGGGCCGAGCCATCCCCAGGGCTGTCTCGCCTTTACAAGAGGGAAGGCCATAACCTCTCTTCCCGGCGCAGAGGGCACGCCTCCTGGCGTGCCCTACGGTCTGCCGTGCCAGAAGGTCGTCAGAGTTCTATAAGAATGGGTCGGCCCTGAGCCATCCCCAGGCTCTGTTTGACACCCTGGCCGTCTTGTGGTATAGTGCTCATACCCCATAGGGGTATGAAAGCCACCCCCTGGTGCCGGACCACGGCCGTTTTTCAATGGAGGGCCGAGAACCTCTCCCCCAGCCCCTCCCCGCGCCGCAGGGAAGGGGTGCAGGGGTGGGGTTGGAGCGCAGGGGAAGCCCCTGTGCCGCCCAGGGAATGGCTGTCAGCGGGTTTCGGGAGCGGATTGCACGGAGGCGCGGTGTGGGGTGGTACTGGCGTGCCGCCCCACAAACAGGGTTCACCGGGGCGCAGCAGTAGATAAGGAGCAGAGACATGGCAGAGGAACAGCAAGATGTGGTCCAGGTGTTGATCTTCGGCCACAGCGAGGAAGAGGTCTTCTCCTGTGGCGGCTGAGGGCCCTCCAGGTCTTCGGCGGAGACCACGGCCATCACCCAGTTCTACTTTGAGCGGATGTACGAGGGCCGCGTCCATGTGGAATACCACGACCTGGCCCAGCCCGAAGAGGCCGAAGCCTACAAAGACCTTCTGGAGGAGGCCCACAGGTACCACATCCCCTTCCCCCTGGTGGCGATAGACGGAGAGGTCCGTCTGGCCGGCGGCGCGGAGTTCTACCAGATCAAACCGCTGGTGGACGAAGCGCTGGAAGCCCGAGGGCAGTCACCAGACCCCAGATGACGCAGAAAGCCCCCACCGCAATCCTGGTGGGGGCTTCCTGCGTTGCCCTTCTATCTCCTGCGGGGTGGCGGTGAGGTCCGCACCCGCTCGTTAGCTCTCCGCCCACACCCCACGCGGCCGCGACTTCGTCCGACTCGGTTGCACCTTCTGCTGGTGGCTGATGACCTTGTGGTCCCATGCCGCGAGGTGAACCTCACCCTACCCCCGCCGCCTGCGGCGGCACCCCCTTTCCCTCCCCGCATCGGGGAGGGAAAGGGGTGGGGGATGGGAGAGGTCGGTCTTCCCGTGTCCCCGACTCACCAACACAAGATGCAACCGCGACTTCGGTCCCGTACATTTGCAAAGCCGCATGAATAATAGTACAATGAGGATGAATAAAAGATGGGCTGACACGCGTGAGAGGGCCCACCTTTGGCCTGGGCCTGGAAGGTCGGAAGGCACAAGATGCCCACGCTGCGACCCTGTGGGATCCGCCAATTGCCGGCAGTCTACCGGCTCTGGGGCCAGGGCCTGGTCGTGGATGTCCAAGCCGGCCTGCCCGGGGGCGCGATGTCCTTTTGGCCGGTCCTCGTGGCCATGTTGCCAGGCTCGTCTACCCTGGGGGAAAACCTGTTCGTCCTGGAGGGCGAGGATGGCCCGGAAGCCTTCGTCCAGGCCCGGCGTCGCCTGGAGAGGCCAGAGGCCGACCTGGTGTACATCGCTCCGGCCCTGGGGCGTGCTCCGGACGCGGCCGCGGCCTGGAACGCCCTTCTGACGGGGACCTGTCTCGCCCTGGGCCAGCAGGGTGTGGAGCGGATCTACGCCAGCCTGCCCGAAGACGGACCGGAGGTGGAAGCCTTTCAGCAGGCCGGCTTCGTCCTCTACACGCGGGAGGAATTGTACTGCCTGGACCCAGGGCCCCGGCCCCACGTGGCGGCCGAAACCGTGCCCCTCGTGGCGCGGTCGCCAGAGCACCAGTGGGCCCTGGACCGGCTCTACGGCGAACTGGTGCCGTGGCTGGTGCAGCAGGCCGAGGGGGGCGGGGGCTTCAACGGCTATGGAGGCCTGGCACGCCCCCAGGCCGGGATGGAACACGTCCTGGTGCAGGGCGGCGACGTCATCGGGCTGATCCAGTTGCGGCCGGTGGGGAACGCCTACCACATGGCCATCATCCTCCACCCCCGGGCCTACCACTGGGCAAGGGCGGTCATCGCCTTTGGCCTGGGCCTCTTCCAGGACGGGCCACCGCGGCCGGTGTACTGCGCCGTGCGGCACTACCAGGGCGGGCTGCGGACCCCCCTGGAGGAGAACGGGTTCCGCTGGGTGGGGACGCGGGCCCTCCTGGTCCGGCACACGACGGCCAAAGCCCGGGTGGCCCCTGCCCGTCGGGCCGAGGGGACGGAACGACAGCCCGAAGCGGCCATCCCCACCGCCCTGGGGTTTGCCAGGTTGAACCTCTCCTCATCCCCCGGGGGCAGGGGGGAGGCCTGTACAGGAAAGACCATCTTGTGAAGTGAGGTTGAAGCGAGAAGAATTGAAGCAGCAGATTACTGACGATCTGGAAGCCCTGTTGGCGGTCCTTCCGCCACGGGTGCGAGAAGCCCTGGAACGAGCCAACCGAGGGGACCAGCTCCTGGAGGTGGTGCTGGACCTGGGGCGGGTTCCCGAAGCCCGCTTTCTGGACCACGAACTCACCCTCTCGGAGACCGAGGTCACCGAGGAAGACCTGCAATACGTGCTGGAGCGCATCAGCGACTTCGATGCCGACAACCGCGCCGGCATCGCGCGGACGCTGCACCGCATCTCCGCCATCCGTAACCGCAAGGGGAAGGTGGTGGGGCTCACGTGCCGGGTGGGCCGGGCTGTCTACGGCACCATTGACATCATCCGCGACATCATTGAGTCCGGCCAGAGCATCCTCATCCTGGGGAAGCCCGGTGTGGGCAAGACCACCCTCCTGCGGGAGGCGGCCCGCGTCCTGGCGGAGAAGAAGCGCGTCGTCATCGTGGACACCAGCAACGAGATCGGGGGGGATGGCGACATCCCTCACCCGGCCATCGGGCGCGCCCGACGCATGCAGGTGGCCACCCCCGCCCTCCAGCACGAGGTGATGATTGAGGCAGTGGAGAACCACATGCCGGAGGTCATCATCATTGACGAGATTGGGCGGGAACTGGAGGCCGCCGCGGCCCGCACCATCGCCGAGCGGGGCGTGCAACTTATCGCCACGGCCCACGGCAACACCCTGGACAACCTCCTCATGAACCCCACCCTCTCGGACCTGGTGGGAGGCATCCAGGCGGTGACCTTGAGCGATGAGGAGGCCCGCCGCCGCGGGACCCAGAAGACGGTCCTGGAGCGGAAGGCCCCGCCCACCTTTGACGTGCTCATTGAGCAGCAGAGCTGGCACCGCCTGCGCATCCACCACAACGTGGCCGAGGCGGTGGACGCCATCCTGCGGGGCCGGCCCGTGGCGGCAGAAGTGCGCATTCGGGAGGAGGATGGTTCCGTCCGCATTGAACGGGAAGAACTGCCGCCACCTTCCCTGCAGGAACGCCCCGCCCGGCGGGAGCCCCGGCGACGGGCAGCCGAGGGGCGCCCTCTGGCCCCCCTGCAGGTCTACCCGTACGGCATCGGGCACAACCGGCTCCAGCAGGCAGCGCAGAACCTCCACCTGCCGGTCGTCATCACGCGCCAACTGAAGGGCGCAGACCTGGTCCTGACGCTGAAGAACTACTACCGCAAGCGGCGCCAACCCATCAGCGATGCCGAGGAGCGGGGCATCCCCATCTACGTGCTGCGGTCCAACACCGTCGCCCAGATTGAGGAAGCCCTGGCCAACATCTACGACCTGGAACCCGTGCCGGAACAGGCAGAAGAGGAGGGCGAGGCCGAGGATGCCTTCGCCGCGGCCATGCGGGAGGCCCAGGAGGCCATTGAGCGGGTCCTGAACGGCGAGCGGATGGTGGAACTCTCACCCCAGGCCGCTTACATCCGCCGGCGCCAGCACGAGATGGCCCGGGCCGCCAACCTGTACTCCTACAGCCAGGGCCGGGAACCCCACCGCAGGGTACGCATCTATGCCAACCGGCGCATCTGAGGGGACCCGACGGCCGTACCCGGGGTTCTTCGTCACCTTTGAGGGGCCGGAAGGCTCGGGCAAGACCACCCAACTGCGCCTCCTGGCCGACTGGCTCATGCGCCAGGGCTGGGACGTCCTGGCCACGCGGGAGCCGGGGGGCACCCGCATCGGCGACCGGGTGCGGGCCATCCTGCTGGACCCGCAGCACACAGAGATGCTGCCGACCACGGAGATCCTCCTCTTCTCGGCAGCACGGGCCCAGGTGGTGGGAGAGCGCATCCTGCCCCACCTGCAGAAGGGCGGGATCGTCCTCTGCGACCGGTATGCCGATTCCACCATGGCCTATCAGGGGTACGGCCACGGGCTGGACCTCGGGGTCCTGCGCACCATCACCGAGTTCGCCACGGGGGGGCTGGTCCCTAACCTGACTGTCCTCCTGGACGTGCCCATTGAGGTGGGGCTGAGGCGCAAGGCCCAGGGGCTCGGAGGGGAGTGGAACCGCATGGAGCAGAAGGCGCGGGCCTTCCACGAGCGGGTCCGCGCCGGCTACCACGAGATGGCTGCCCTGGAACCACACCGATGGCTGGTGTTGGATGCGACGGCTCCCATCGCAGAGGTCCAAGCGGCCATCCGAGAGAGGGTGCTGAGGGAGATCGCCGCATGAAACTGATCATGGCCGTTGTGAACAGCGACGACAGCCGCGACCTGGTGGACCGCCTGGTGCGGGAGGGGTTCCGTGCTACGGTCATCAGCACCACGGGCGGCTTCCTGCGGGAGGGGAACGCCACCGTCCTGGTGGGGACGGAGGACGAGCAGGTCCCCCAGGTGATGAAGGCCCTCCGGGAGTGCTGCCACACCCGGACGCAGTACGTGAACCCCCTCCCGCCGGTGATGGAGCCCGGCGAACTCTACATGCCCTCGCCCGTAGAGGTGCAGGTAGGGGGCGCGACGGTCTTCGTCCTGAACGTGGAGCGGTTTGAGAAGTTCTAGCGGCCCCCTGGAGGCAGGGGAAGGGCCGCCCAGCGGCGTGCCGGACGGCCGGGGGCGGGCGGCGTTCCTCGGGGCGGGGTGGGACGGTGGCTCAGTCCAGGTCTCCCGAGAAGTCGTCTTCCGGGGGGCCAGCCAGGTCGGGCATGGCCTCTTCTATCTCCTCGGGGGTCTGGCCTGCCTCCAGCCGGTCCACCACCTCGTGGAACTCTTCGCCCAGGTCCTCACCCGTGGCCTCGCTCATGCGGCGCATCCACCGGGCAATGGAACGGGGGTCGTTCTCGTCCACATCGTCCAGGCCGGGCAGGTCCAGGTCGTCCACGTCGGTGCTGCCCGCGCCGCGCACCACCGTCACCCGGGAGAAGAGGCGCTGGAGGTCCGTCCCCCCGCACCGGGGGCAGCGGGCCTCGCCCGCCTCGGCCTCTCGGAACGTGCGCCAGAAGATGCTGACCCTGCGACGGCAGGTCAGGCAACGGTACTCATAGATGGGCATTGCTCGCTCCTCCCGCTTGTGTCGGTTGGCACGGGAATTATAGCGCGGAGCGGCCGTTCTATCAACTGGCACCTCTCCTCCTCCCCCAACCTCCTTTTCCCTCTCCGAGCCGGAGAGGGAAAAGGGGACCAGGGGCAGGGGTGAGGTCTGTAGGGGAGGTTCCGGTGGAACAGGACCCCTGGATCGCCGAATTCTTCGCCGGACTGCAGAGCCCTCCGCCCCAACTGGTGGTCCTTTCGGGGCCCTCGGGGGCGGGGAAGGACTCGCTCCTGCAGCGGATGAAGCAACTGGGTTTCCCCTTCCACTTCGTGGTGACGGCCACCACCCGGCCCCCTCGCCCTGGCGAGGTGGACGGCGTGGACTACCACTTCGTCTCGCGGGAGCGCTTCCAGGAGATGATCCAGCGGGGGGAACTCCTGGAATACGCCCTTGTCTACGGCGACTACAAGGGCATCCCACGCCGGCAGGTGGAGGAAGCCCTGCGGAGCGGCAAGGATGTCATCCTGCGCATTGACGTGCAGGGCGCGGCCACCATCCGCAAACTGGCTCCAGGGGCGGTGCTCATCTTCCTCACCGCCGCCAGCGAGGAGGAACTGATCCAGCGGCTGCGGACGCGCAAGACGGAGGACCCGGAGGCTCTGGCGCGACGCATCGCCACCGCCCGCGAGGAACTGCGGCGGGTGGAGGAGTTTGACTACGTGGTGGTGAACCGGGAAGGCTGCCTGGACGAGGCCGTGGCCCAGGTGCAGGCCATCATCCAGGCGGAGAAGTGCCGGGTGCATCCCCGCAAGGTGTTCCTCTAGCAGCACTGGAAGCGCCCGGACGTGGAAGCGCGAGGAGGCAAAGGAGATGGTAGCGCAGGTCCGTTTGCATGGCGTGCGGCCGGCCCTCTTCGCCGGGACCTGGTATCCCGGAACGCCCGATTCCCTGCGGCAGGCCGTGGACCGCTACCTGGCCCAGGCCCGGGTGGACCCCTTGCCCGGGGACCTGGTGGCCCTCGCCGCGCCGCACGCAGGGTACATCTATTCTGGACCGGTGGCCGGCTACGCGTACAGGGCCCTCCAGGAGGCCAATGCCTCTTTTGACACGGTGGTCCTCATCGGCCCCAGCCACCGCTACTACCTGGACGGCTACGGCATCACCGCCGTGGAAGCCTACGAGACGCCCCTCGGCCAGGTCCCTCTGGATGCCGACCTGGTCATGTCCCTGGGCCGGGAACTGGGCATGGTCATGTTCCTCTCCCGGGACGAGGAGCACTCCCTGGAGATCCAGCTCCCTTTCCTGCAGCGGGCGCTGGGCGACTTCCGCCTGGTCCCCATCATGATGGGCGATCAGTCCTGGGAGGCCTGCCAGGAACTGGGCCAGGCCCTGGGGCGGGTCCTGAAGGGCCGCTCCGCGCTCCTGGTGGCCAGCACCGACCTCTCCCATTACCATGATTACGGCCGCGCTGTGGCCCTGGACCGCCTGGTCCTGGAGCGGGTGGAGGCCTTTGACCCCCAGGGGCTCGTCCACCTCCTGCAGCGGGGGAAGGCGGAGGCCTGCGGCGGCGGCCCTCTGGCGGCAACGATGCTTGCTGCCCAGGCCCTGGGAGCAGACCAGGCCCGTGTCCTCCACTACGCCAACTCCGGCGACATCACCGGCGACCGGGCCCAGGTCGTGGGGTACATGGCTGCGGCCTTCTCCAGGAGCAAGAAGGGCGCTGGGTGACCCGGAGCACCCAGGAGACGGGGTGAGCGAGGAACGCCTGTACGCGGAGGTGGTGGTCAACCGCCCCATCGCGCCCGGGGATCGGCTGGGGGAAGGAGGAGGGTTCACCTACGCCGTCCCACCCTCCCTGCGCCCTCAGGTGCGGCTGGGGCACCTGGTGCGCGTTCCCTTCGGGAATGTGCGCCAGGTGGGGGTGGTGGTGGGCTTCCCCAGCGAGCCGCCGGAGGGGGCGGACCTGCGCCCCGTGGAGGCCATTCTGGACCCTGAGCCGGTCCTCCTCCCCCACCAACTGGACCTGGCCCGCTTCCTGGCCCGCACACAACTGGCCCCCTTGGCCCGCTGCGTGGCCCTCATGCTCCCGCCGGGCCTCTTCCCTCCGCCGGAGGTCCTCCTGGAGGCACTTCCGGCCTCTCCAAAGGACCTTGCCGGCCTCTCCGCCGAGGATCGCCGCCTTCTGGACCTCATCCGGGCGGAAGGCCCCCTCTCCCTGCGGTCGCTGCGCCGGCGTGCGGGGCAGTCCTGGCCCCCCGCCTACCGCAGGCTCCTGCGCCTCGTGCGTCTGGGGTTCGTGGCGCGCCGTCCAGGGGACGCCCTGCCGCGCCTCCGGCCCCGCCGCGCCGAGACGGTACGCCTGGCGGCAGCGTGGGAGACCGTCCCAGAGGCCCTTGCCACCCTGGGCCGGGAGAGCGAGCAGGCACGGCTCCTCTTCGCCCTCCTGCGGAGCCAGGACCCCCTGCCGGAGGCGAAGGCCCTGTGCCAGGCCACCGGCGCTAGGATGGCCTCCCTGCGCGCCCTGGAGCGGAGGGGGTGGGTCCGGGTGCTCCCGGCCCGCACGTGGGTGGAGTGGCTCCCTCCTCTGGAAGACGCGGCGCGCCTGGCAGAAGACCTGCGCTCCCGCGCCCCGGCCCAGGCCCGGATCCTCACCCTTCTGGCAGGGGCTGGCGGCCGGGCCTCCCAGGAGGACCTGGAGGGCGCTGACGCCTCACGGGAGGCCCTGGCCGCCCTGGAACGGCGGGGATGGGTGCGGCGGTGGGAGGAGCCGGCCCAGGCTATGCTCCTCCTGGACGAGGAAAGGGCCCTCTCGGCCCTGGCCGAGTTGCGGGGGGTCGGGCGGGCGCTGGAGGTGCTCCGCTTCCTGCACCAGGAGGGACGGCCAGTGTGGATAGGCGGGGTCTATGCCCAGACCCCGGCGGACCGGGCCACCCTCCAGGCCCTGGAGGCGGCCGGGCTCATCGCCCTGGAGGCGCAGGAATCCCCCCGGGACCCCCTGGCAGGCCTCTCCTTCCCCCCTGAGGGGCCTCCCGCGCTCACCCCCGACCAGGAAGCCGTCTGGCGGGAGGTGGAGCAGGGGGTGGACCGGTGGCTGGCGGCGGGAAGGCTCCCGGAGGGGAGGCCCCCCGTCTTCCTCCTCCACGGCGTCACCGGCTCAGGGAAGACGGAGATCTACCTCCGTGCCCTGGAACGCACCCTCGCCTCAGGCCGGCAGGCCGTGGTCCTCGTGCCGGAGATCGCCCTCACGCCCCAGACGATCCGGCGGTTCGCCATGCGCTTTCCCGGCCGGGTGACCACCCTGCACAGCGGGCTCTCTCCAGGGGAGCGGTACGACCAGTGGCGCCGCGTGCGGGCAGGCCAGGTGGATGTCGTCATCGGCCCTCGGTCGGCCCTCTTCGCGCCCCTCCCGCGCCTTGGCCTCATCGTCGTGGACGAAGAGCACGAGACCTCGTACAAGGAATCCCGGCCACCCTGTTACCACGCGCGGGAGGCGGCCCTGGAACTGGCGCGCCTCACGGGAGCGGTCGTCCTTCTGGGAAGCGCCACCCCCTCCCTGGAAAGTTACCACCGGGCTCAGGAGGGGGAGTTCCACCTCCTCTCGCTCCCGCAGCGCATCTTCCGCCCCGCGTCCCCGGAGGGGGCAGGCAGGGTCCAGGTGGTGCCGGGACCCCTGCCGCCGGTCCACATCGTGGACATGCGGCAGGAACTCCGGGCAGGGAACCGCAGCATCTTCAGCCGCCGCCTTCAGCAGGCCCTGGACGAGACCCTGGCCCGGGGCGAGCAGGCCATCCTCTTCCTCAACCGACGGGGCAGCGCCACCTTCGTCCTCTGCCGTGACTGCGGGCATGTGCTCCAGTGTCCCCGCTGCGAACTGCCCCTGACCTACCACCGTGCCGACGAAGCCCTTCGCTGCCACCACTGCGGCTTCCAGATGGCCCCTCCGGACCTCTGCCCGGCTTGCGGGAGCGCCCGCATCCGCTACTTCGGCACGGGCACACAGCGGGTGGAGGAGGCGGTCAAAGCCCGCTGGCCTGGAGCGCGCGTCCTGCGCTGGGACCTGGATACGGCCCGCACCAAGGGGGCCCATGAACGGATCCTGCACCAGTTCGCAAGCCGTCAGGCCGACGTCCTGGTGGGCACCCAGATGGTGGCCAAGGGGCTGGACCTCCCCTGGGTGACGCTGGTGGGCGTGGTCGCGGCGGATACGGCCCTCAACCTCCCCGATTTCCGCGCCGCCGAGCGCACCTTCCAACTGCTGACCCAGGTGGCCGGCCGCGCTGGCCGCAGCCCAAGGGGGGGACAGGTGGTGGTCCAAACCTACCTCCCGGAGCACTACGCGATCCAGGCGGCCAGCCGCCACGACTTCGGGGCGTTCTACCAGGAGGAACTGGCCTTCCGGCGCCGGATGGGGTATCCGCCCTTCGGGAGGTTGGCGCGGCTCCTCTTCGTGCACAGCCAGTGGGCCGTCTGCCAGCGGGAGACAGAGCGGGTCGCGCAGTGGCTGGAAGGGCGCCTGGCGGAACTGGGGCTGCCTGGTTCGGCCCTCCTGGGGCCGGTGCCCTGCTTCTTCGCCCGGGAGCGGGGGCGGTTCCGCTGGCACCTCGTCCTGCGCACGGCCGACCCGGTGCGCGTCCTCGCAGGCGTGCCCATCGGGCCCGGCTGGCGGGTGGACGTGGACCCCGTGGACCTCCTGTAGGGCACGCCTCCCGGCGTGCCAGAGAGGTCACGCTACAAGCGTGACCTTGCTTGGACCGCAAGGCAGCGGGAAGACCACGAATAGCGTAGTACAGGGAGGGCGGAAAGTCAATAGCGCATTCCACACCCCCGGCCGCACCTCACCGCACCAGAAAGCCATCCACCGCCACCGGCGCCTCCAGGACTTCCATCTCCACGGTGTGGTCGGCCTGGGGCAGGCGGCGCGCCAGAGGGAGGCGCGCCAGGTCAGGCGCGGGGGCGTAGAGGTCTATGTCCTGGGGCCTGCCGTCCACCCAGACGCGGAGGGCTCCCTCGCCCGGCCCCCGCAGCACGAAGAGCTCCAGGTCCCGCCCGTGGAAGGTGAAGGCCAGCCGGCTGCCGGGCGCTTCGGCCTCCCGCACCCGGCCGAAGGTGGCGAGAAGGTCCTGGCGATCCTGCCAGGACCCCTCGTAGCGCACGGCCCAGTGGTCCTCCTGGTGCCAGCCACGGTAAACCGTGGGCGTGCGGGCAGTGTAGTCCCGCAGCGCCCAGTAGACAGGCAGGGGGGTGAAGTCCGGCTCCAGCAGGCGGAAGTAGTATTCCGGCTTCTGCTCCTCTCTCCAGCGGTCGTCCGGCCGCTTCAGGTACCAGAAGTTGACCACTCCCACCCAGGGCCACTCCTCCTGGACGCGCTGGTAGGCGAGGACGACGAAGCGGGCCTGCTGTTCCTCTGAGACCTGACCGAAGCGCTTGTCGGGGACCTCGTCCGGCACGGCGCACCAGTTCATCTCGGAGATCCAGATAGGTTTGTGGGCATCGCCGTTGCGCACCATGAGGTCCCGGATGTAGCGGGGACGGGAGAAGTTGACCACCCGTGGCTGCATCCGCCGGTCGGTGGGGCCGGACCAGAGGCCGTACCCCTGCATGGCCAGGATGTCAAAATAGGGGGCGGCGCCGGCGTCGTACATCTGTTGGAGGAAGATGAAGTCGTTCAGATTGCGGTAGTCCACCTCAATGGTGGAGGCCAGCGCGCCGCTGATGATGACCACGTCCGGGTCCACAGCCTTGGCCCGGGTGTAGGCTACCTTGAGGAGTTCGGTGTACGCGTACGGGTCCACCGGCCGCTCGCCCCACTCGGGGTAGATGTTGGGCTCGTTCCAGATCTGGTAGTAGCGGATGCGGCCCCGGTAACGGCTGACCACGGCGGCCACGAAGTCGCCGAAGTCCTCATAGCGGTCCGGCGGGGCGTAGGTGCCCACGGCATCCCCTTCGGCGCGGCTCCAGGCCGGGGGGTTGCTCAGGCGGACGATGAGTTCCAGGCCGTACTGTTCCGCCAGGGCCACGATGTGGTCGTACTTCTCCCAGGCGGAGCGGTACGGCTCATGGCGGCGGTCCTCAAAGTCCCCCTTGCCGTGGATCTCAATGTCCTCCCAGGGGAACTCCTGTCGCAGCCAGTGGAATCCAGCCTCTGCCGCCATGCGCACGGCCCGTTCCCGCTTGTCCGGGTCCGCTTCTTGCTCCAGGAAGACGTTGACCCCGAAGGGGTTGACCCCCGCGTACTGCACGGCGGCGAGATCGGCCGTCTCCACGGGGGGCCGCAGGAGGTCGGTGAAGAGGTCCCATGCCCCTTTGACCTGAGAGAAGGTGCGCTCCTCGCCCGTGTGCCAGAAGAGCCATTGGGAGAGGGCCTGCTGGCGGGCGTAGCCCCACCCTGCCAGGGCCAGGAGGGCCAGGCACGCGGCCAGGGCCGCCAGAAGGTACAGGGGTCGGGACCTTGCCTTGATAGGAGGCGGTGTACTCTGGGACATGGGTTGACCTCAAGGTTGGCGCAGTTGAGCGCGCTGCGCTGGAGGAGTATACGAGGGCGGACACGCTTTGTCAACTTGCCCCTTCCCGCCCCAGGGGGTATGATGGCGAAAACACGAATGGCACGGATGGAATCTTCCAACACGAATGGGCGAATCATCTCAAAAAATTCTATGACATTCGTGTGATTTGTCCCATTTGCGTCATTCGTGATCTCTTCCTCTGGGAGGCAGCATGGCGCAGGAGCGGCGAGGGTGTGGAGCGTTGGTGTCCAGGGCCCTGGCCCTGGTCCTCCTCCTGGGAGGGCTGTACGGGGCCTGGAGCGTGGTCCAGCAGGCCTCGGCACGGGGCCCCGGCGCGCCAGACGTGTGGGCCGCCCTTCTGGGGAGGTCCGGGCCCCGGATCGGCCTCGTCGCGGGCCACTGGGGGAGCGACGTGGGGGCCGTCTGCAGCGACGGCCTTCAGGAAGTGGACGTGAACCTGCGCATCGCCCGGGCGGTGCAGGCGCGGCTGGAGAGGGCTGGCTACCAGGTGGACCTCCTCCAGGAGTTTGACCCGCGCCTTCGGGGCTACCAGGCCAGCGCCTTTGTCTCCATCCATGCCGATTCGTGCGTGGACCTGAGCGGGTTCAAGGTGGCGCGGCTTGCGGCGAGCGACGTGCCGGGGGAGGCCGACCGCCTGGTGCAGTGCCTCCAGCGGGAGTATGCCCGGGCCACGGGCCTCCCGCACCACTTCAACACCATCACCTACGACATGACGGACTACCACGCGTTCCGGGAGATCCACCCCCTGACGCCCGGAGCCATCATTGAAGTGGGGTTCCTGGGCGGCGACCGGGACCTCCTGACCCGGCATCCCGCCCTTGTGGCGGAAGGGATTGCGGAAGGGGTGCTGTGCTATATGGCCTGGCGCTACCCCACGCCCACGCCGTGATGCGGCAGGTGGGGGAACCCGGGGCGGATGGAGGCTATTCGCGGCGCCGGCGTTCAGGGACGAGCCCCAGGTCCTCCGGGCGGAGGTGGGGGAAGGCTCGCAGGACGGCGGCGACCAGCCGCAGGCCGGGGTTGCGTTGCCCGCTGTAGACCCGGGTGATGGTGGAGGGGTGGACGCGCAGCCGCCGGGCCAGCGCCAGTTGGGTGTCGTACCCCTGCAGTTCCATCAACTTGGCGACGAACCGCTCCCGGTCAATCCCACTTGAGCGCATCGTGCACCTCCTCGGGCATAGAACAAATGTTCTATACCCATCATACCACAAGTTGCCCCGCCTGTCAAGCGGGCCTCGGGGCTGCCCCATCTCATAGCAGACCGTAGGGCACGCCTCCTGGCGTGCCTCCCCTCGTAAAGCCGAGTCAGCCCTGAAGAGCGCGCCCGCCCTCTTGACAAACGGACACATTTCGGTTATAATTGAATCAGAAGTGCGCAGATTCCTGCTTGTTTCTGATTGCATCTTGCTCGTCTGTGCGGAGCGGGCGGCCCATGCTGATGAACGCGGAACGGCGCCAGCAGATCGCCCAGTTCATCCGGCAGCGCAAGAGGGCGACGGTGGCGGAACTGAGCGAGCACTTTGGCGTCAGCGAGGCCACCATCCGCCGCGACCTGGAGCACCTGGACAGCGCAGGCGTCATCCGTCGCACCCACGGCGGGGCCATCGCCGTGGAGCGGGCCGCGCCGGAGCCCCCGGTCGTTCTGCGCATAGCCGAGAGCCGAGAGGAGAAGGCGCGCATCGGCCGGGCGGCCGCGGACCTCATCCGGGATGGCGAGACGGTTTTCCTCGGTTCTGGCACCACCACGTTGGAAGTGGCCCGCAACCTGGGCCACAAGAAGGGCCTCACCGTCATCACCAACGCCCTCAACATCGCCCAGCAGTTGGCTGGCCAGGAGCAGATCACCGTCATCGTGGCTGGCGGGCTCCTGCGGCATTCGGAACTCTCCATGATCGGCCACCTCACGGAGCAGATGCTGCGGGAACTGCGCGCCGACAAGGTCATCATGGGCATGCGGGCCATCAGCATTGAGGATGGGCTGACCAACGACTACCTCCCCGAGACCATGACCGACCGGGCCATCATCCAGTTTGCCCCGGAGGTCATCCTGGTGGCCGACCACACCAAGTTCGGGAAGGTGGCCACTGCCTTCGTGGCCCCGGTGACGGCCGTGCACAAGATCGTGACGGACGACAAGGTACCACCGTCCATCGTTGCCGAACTCCAACGCATAGGCATTGAGGCCATCGTGGTCTGAGGGGACAAAGGCCTGCCTTCGGGGCCAAGAACCTTGAGGCAGGAGCAGGCAAGAGCCTCCCGTGCCTTGTGCGGCAAGGATACCGAGCATGATGGGGACGTCTGAGCAAGGACGCAAGCCTCCTCTGGTCGTCGGCGTGGACGTGGGCGGCACCAAAATCGCCGCCGCCGTGGTGGACGCCGCCGGCCAGATCCACGGCAGGGTGCAGGTCCCCACCGACGTGCGGAGGGCCGACGCGACCCTGGACTCCATCGCCGAGGCCATCCTGCGCGCCCTCTCGGCGGCCGGCGTCGCCAAGGATGAGGTCCTGGCGGCCGGGTTGGGCATCCCCGGCAAAGTGGACCCGGAGGCAGGCGTGGGCATCCTCTCGGTCAACCTGGGCTGGCGAGACGTGCCGGTCAAGGCCCGCTTGGAGGCGCGGCTCGGCCTCCCCTGCACCCTGGAGAACGATGTCAAGGCTGCCACGCTGGGGGAGGGCCGCTTCGGGGCCGGCCGGGGGATGCGCAACTTTGTCTACCTCAGCGTGGGCACGGGGATCGCCGCCGGCCTCGTCCTGGATGGCAGGCTCTACCGGGGCTCCACAGGCATGGCCGGCGAAGTGGGCCACGCCATCATTGACCCCCACGGACCCCGCTGCAAGTGTGGCGCTCGTGGGTGCCTGGAGGCGGTGGCTTCCGGTCCCGCCATCGCTGCCCGGGCCCTGGAGGCCCTCCGCTCCTCCCGCCCGACCCTCCTGCGGGACCTGGCCGCGGGCCCAGATGGGCAGATCACAGCCGAACAGGTCTTCGCCGCGGCTGCCCAGGGCGATCCTGTGGCCCAGGAGGTGGTGGAGGTGGCAGGGACCTACCTTGGCCTGGCCATCAGCCAGCTCATCATGGCCTTTGACCCTCAGCTCGTTGTCCTCGGTGGCGGTGTGGCCCAGGGGGGAGAGCTCCTCCTCCAGGCCATCCGCCGTGAACTCCACCGCCAGGCGGAGGAGTCCTTCGTCTTCCGGGAGATGCTCAAGCCCGAATGTGTCCGGCTGACCGCCCTGGGGACGGATGTAGGCATCCTTGGGGCAGCAGCCCTGGCCATGCCGGCCGAAGGAAGCCTGTGAGCGAAAGGCCCGGCCGGCTTGGAGAATCCTGCCGGCAAAGGAGGTGATGTGGCGAAGAGGAGAGCAAGGAGAACGCCCCTAGTCGGAACGGAGGTTGTTCCACCACTTGCCTGAGTTCAACCAAAGGAGGGTGAACCGATGAAGCGCGGAATGTCTCGCTGGCTCACGACGCTTGTCGCACTGGCGGTGATCGCCGCTCTGCTGGCTGGCTGCGCGCCGCAGGCGACCCCTGCTCCTGC